>CAUQCZ010000045.1:0-8143 GCA_963516335.1 uncultured Campylobacter sp.
GGCGAGATCCAAGGGATGCGGGATTTTTCACGCAGAGGATTTGCGGCGTTTGTACGTTTTCGCACTACCGCGCGGGCATCTTGGCCGTCGAGGACGCGCTAGGTATCACGCCTCCGCTAAACGCGCAGCTAACGCGCACGCTGATGAACAACGCCCTTTATATGCACGATCATCCCGTGCATTTTTATCAGCTTCACGGGCTTGACTGGGTAGATGTGGTGTCGGCTCTAAGCGCGGATGTGCACAAGGCTAGCGACGAGGCGTTTAAATACTGCGACACGCCTTACGCTACGGGCGCAGATAAGCTAAAAGAGGTAAAAGAGCGCGTTGAAGCTTTCGTAAAAAAGGGAAATTTAGGACCTTTTGCAAACGCATACTGGGGGCATCCGACCTATAAATTTACGCCCGAGCAAAATTTGATCGCGCTTTCTCACTATTTAGAGTGCCTAAGGATACAAAGGACGGTAGCGCAGATGATGGCGATATTTGGCTCTAAAAACCCGCACCCCCAAAGCCTCACCGTGGGCGGCGTGACCTGTGTGATGGACTTGCTAGATCCTGCAAGACTAGGCGAATACCTAACCAAATTTCAAGAAACGGCCGATTTTATTAACAGGGCGTATTATCCCGATCTTGTCATGGCCGCTAAAGCCTACGGTAGCGAGCCAAGCGTACTAAAAGACGCCGGCGTGTCAAATTTATTCGCTTACGACGAGTTTTTAGTCGGCAAAAACGAGTATCTGATCCAAGGCGGAGTTATCCTAAACGGCGACATCAGTAAGGTTTACGAAGTAAACGGCGACAAGATCACCGAGGAAGCCACTCGCGCATGGTATAAAAACCCGGCTCCGCTGCATCCGTACGACGGCGAGACCGAGCCAAACTACACCGGCTTAAAAGATATGAAAACATTGGGCGGCCATGGCAAGGAGGTAGATACCAAGGTCTTTGACGAAAAGGGCAAGTATAGCTGGATCAAAGCCCCTCGCTATGAGGGCAAACCGATGCAGGTGGGGCCGCTAGCTAGCATCGTCATCAACTACGCTAAAGGCAACGAGCGAGTAGTAAATATCGTAGATAAATTTTTAAAAGATACGGGACTTCCGCTTGAGGCGGTATTTTCTACTCTAGGCAGAACCGCAACCAGGATGCTAGAGGCTAAACTAGTAGCCGATCACGGGCTAACGGCCTTTAATAGCCTAGTAGAAAATCTAAAAACCGATCAAGAAACCTGCGCGAAGTACGTCATAGATAACGGCAAAGAGTATAAAGGAAATTTCCAAGGCAACGCCCCTCGCGGCGCGCTTAGCCACTGGTGCCGCATAAAAGACGGTGTGATAACCAACTGGCAAGCAGTCGTGCCTAGTACGTGGAACGCCTCGCCAAAAGATGCCGCAAACGTGCGCGGAAGCTACGAGGAGTGCCTCATCGGGCTAAAGATCGCCGATCTAACCAAGCCGCTTGAGATCATACGCAAGATTCATTCGTACGATCCTTGTATCGCATGCGCCGTACACGTGATGGATGCGCGCGGCACGCAGCTGGGCGAATACAAAATCAACCCGAATTTATGAAAGGAGCGTCTATGAGCGAGCATAAATTTGACCGCAAAAGCGAGTATGAATTTTCCATCGGGCTTAGGGCGACGCACTGGATCAGGTTTTTTGCCATCACATTTTTAGTCGTGAGCGGCTACTATATATCGTATGTTTTTGTTAGTCCCGAAATCACGAGCGAACCGACGAATTTTATGAACGCTAAATGGCGTATGGCGCACCAAATCGCGGGATTTATCTTGATAGCGTGCTTTATTTTCAAGCTTTATTTATTTATATTTGACAAACACAGCCGTAAAGAGGTCGTGAGCGTAGTCGATTTTTTTAGCCCGAAAGTCTGGATAGCGCAGATAAAATACTATCTGTTTTTAGGCCCGCACCCGCATCTAAAGGGCGTTTATAACCCGCTTCAGTTTGCGTCGTATTTTTTCTTTTACGTCGTGCTTTTTCTGATCTGCCTAACGGGCCTCGCGCTCTACGTCCACGTCTATCACGAGGGGCTTGGCGGGCTGCTTTACGAGCCGATGAGGTGGTGCGAGGAGCTAATGGGTGGGCTAGCAAACGTCCGCACGGTACACCGCGTTTGCATGTGGGTCATCATCGTTTTTGTAGCCATTCACGTGTATATGGCCGTCTTTAACGCCGTAAAAGGCAAAAACGGAGCTATGGATGCGATTATTAGCGGCTACAAATACGTAAAAGACGAGCACTGATGCGCGTTTTGGTGCTTGGTATCGGCAACGTGATGTTTGGCGACGAGGGAGTTGGAGTGCATTTTGTCAAAATGATGGAGCGAAACTACAAATTTAGCCCTAAAATCAGGGCTAAATTTGACTCTGCTTTAAATTTGGACGATAAATTTGACGCGTCAAATTTGGACGTCGCAAACTCAAATTTGAGTGGCTACCTTGCTCGCCTCGATGACTCCAAATTTAGCGCCCGGCGCGCAAATTTGGAGCTAAAATTTATCGATGGCGGCACGCTAGCTATGGCGCTAACGCCCCTTATAGCTCAGGCGGGCGTTTTGATAGTCGCCGACTGCATCAGCGCTGAGGGTGGCAAGACGGGGGACGTGTATTTTTTCGGTTACGAGCAGGTGCCGCCCACAATTTCCTGGAACGGCTCCGCGCACGAGGTAGAGATGCTTGAAACATTGCGGCTGATGGAGCTTGCGGGCGATTTGCCGCGGACTAAAATTTTAGGTATCGTGCCAAAACGCATCGAGCCTATGAGTTTTGAGATCTCGTCGCAGGCGCAAGAGGGCGTAAATTTGATGGAAAAGACGCTTTTAAACGAGCTTTCGCAGCTTGGATTTAGCTACGAAAAGATCGCAAATTTTAGCGTCTGCGATATCGCTTTAGAGTTTTCAAAAAGGGGCGCGATATGATTTTGGCCTACGAGTTTGACTGCGCGAGCGAAAATTTTGCATTTTTTCTTAAATTTTATGCGCAAAAAAGCGGACTAAAATTTAGCCTTAAAAGGGAGTGCGATTTAACTACGCTTTACGCCCAGGGCGCGCAAGAGGAGCTTTTAGCGTTTTCGGATATGCTTGCTAGCTCGCTGCCTCACAGCGTGTTTTTGCGCGGCTCAAAGGTCTGCGTGAGCGAAAATTTACCGCAAGGCGAAGCAAGCGAGCCGCAAAACGCCCTCTCAAACATCACGCCGCGCGTCGTTAGCGCTTATTTTAAAGGCGAGCTAAAAGAGTGCGAAAACGGCGTTTTTAGCGATGTTTGCGTTTTTACGGACGGCAAATTTACGCCCGTGACGAAGACAAATTTTAACGAGCTTTTGGATTTTGCTTTTAAAAATTTAATCGCGGGCGCAAGCATCAAATTTAAAGATATTAGCGGCGAATTTGAAGCGTCAAATTTCACCGAACTAAACGAAAATTTTAATCTTTTAATGCCGACAAATCTTAAAAATTTACCCAAAATTTTTATCGCAAACGAAGCCGAACAAGTAGCCCTAGCAAGCTACGAAAAACCCGCCGTTACGCTAAAAACGACGGCGATTTACCGTGGCAATCACCCAAACTCGCCAAGGTTTTTTGACGTCTGCGCCCCTAGAGATATTTTCATCTACGCGCTTTGCGACAAGCTTTTTAAAGCGGGCGTAAATTTTATCGCTTTTTTGGCGCAAAAGCCGCCGTTTAAGGCTACCGTGCTTGAAAACGGATATATTTTTAGCGGCTCAAATATTTATTATTCGCGCGCAAATTTGAGCGAGATAGAGGGCGCCGCGGATAAAAATCTAGCCGCTTTTAATCTCGCAAAAAAAGGATTTGACGAAGAGGGCGGGATAGCTAGGATATTTTTAAGCAGGTTTAAAGACGATGAAGTTAAAATTTACCCCAAATTTGATGATTTTAACGTCTTAAATTTCGCCTTGCCCGCGAGTTTTGACGAGCTTTACGCTCAGATAAAGCGCGAGGAGGGCGGCGAGAGATTGCTTCAAAATTACGGCGAAAGCTTTAGCCTGCCGCGCGGCGAGCTAAACGTACAAAACGGCTTTTTCGGGCTGTTTTGTATGGCGGGAGCGCTGCTTGGATTTGATAGCGATGCGCAAAAAGCGGGCGAAATTTTACTGCAAAACGCGAGTGATTTTAACGGCGCAAAAGGGCCTAGGCTTGATTTTAAAATGCTAAACAAAACGCATTTTGACGTCGTTAAATTTGCTAGAAGCGGCATGAGTTTTAGGCTCGCAGGCGTCGATGCGAGGTTGCTTAGCTACGGATACGCCGAGTCGTTAGCATATTTTTTGAGCGATTTTTCGGACGCGCTAAAGCAGGATTTTAGCGTGCAAAACGCGCTGCTTTGCGGTTCGCTTTTTGAGAACAAAACGCTTGCAAATTTGACGTTAAAGCATCTAAAAACGGGCTTAAACGCCAAATTTAGCAAAGAGTTTTTGATTGAAGAGATGTTTTAAATATGAAATTTCAGGCTTAGTTCAAGGCGTCGGCTTTCGCCCTTTTGTTTATAATCTAGCCCTTAAATTCGGCCTTGCGGGCGAAATTTACAACGACGACGAGGGCGTGAAGCTAACGCTTTACGGTCCACGCGAGCAGATAGAAAAATTTGAAAAAGCGCTGCATGAGGAGCTGCCTAGCCTCGCTCGTATCGACGAGATGAAAAAAACCGAGCTAGAGGACGCGAAATTTGACGAGTTTAAGATAGTCGCCTCAAAATCAGCCAAAAAACACGCGCCCATCTTGCCAGATTTTGCCCTCTGCCAAGACTGCGAGCGCGAGTTTTACGACCCAGCAGACCCGAGGTATCATTATCCTTTTATCAACTGCACCAACTGCGGCCCGAGGTTTTCTATTATCGAGTCGCTGCCTTACGACCGCGCAAACACGACGATGAATGCGTTTAAGATGTGCGAATTTTGCGGCGGCGAATACAAAAATCCGCTAAATCGCCGCTATCACGCCCAGCCCGTCTCATGCCCAAACTGCGGGCCAAGGCTTGCTCTAAAAGATAAATTCGGACGGGTTTTAGCGCAGGATAACGATAGCGCGAAGCAGGCCGCGCGTCTCATAAACGAGGGTAAAATTTTAGCCGTAAAGGGGCTTGGCGGATTTCATCTGATGTGCCGTTTAAAGGATGATACGGTAGGGCTTTTAAGAGAGCGCAAAAAGCGGCCTAAAAAGCCATTTGCCGTGATGTGTAAGGATATTTTGCGCGCTAAAAAATACGCACGAATTTCGCCCGAAGAAGAGCGGCTTTTAAGCTCAAATTTAAAACCGATCGTCGTTTTGCAAAGCTTGCCGGGCGCGCCGATTCCCTCAAATTTGGCGCCGGGGCTTAATAAAATCGGCATATTTTTGCCATACACGGGCGTTCATCTCTTGCTTTTTGAGTACCTAGACGGCGACGTCATCGCTACCTCGGCCAACGTCTCGGGCGAGCCCATCATCTATGGCGAAAAAGACCTGCGAGAAAAGCTGGGCGGCGTGATAGATTTTTACCTAGATAACGACCGCGAGATACACTCGCCAAGCGACGATAGCATCGCGTTCGTAGCGGGCGGCGAGCCTATCTTTATCCGCACCAGCCGCGGCGTGCATCCTAAGTTTATCCGCACGAAATTTAAGAGCGAAAAGACCGTTTTGGCCGTCGGAGCGGAGCTAAAAAATCAGTTTGCGATCTTTAAGGACGGCGAGCTGATGGTAAGCCCATATATCGGCGATCTAAAAAACGTCGCGACCTATGAGCGATTTTGCGCGCTAATCAATCTTTTTAGCGAGATTTACGAGCTAAAATTTGACGAGATCGTAGCGGATTTACATCCGCATTTTTTAAACCTAAAATGGGCGCGCGAATATGCCGCGAATTTGGGCTCAAATATCACGCAAATCCAGCATCATCACGCGCATTTGCTATCGGTGATTTTAGAAAACGATCTGGACGCAAAGCGCGAGTATCTGGGCTTTTGCTTTGACGGTACGGGATACGGCGCGGACGGGAGCGTCTGGGGCGGAGAGATACTAAAAGTACGCGGCAAAGAGTATGAGCGAGTTTGCAAATTTGACGAAATTTTGCTGATCGGCGGCGAAGCTAGCGTAAAAAATATCCGCCAGATCGCTTATGCCGCGATTTTAAAATATGATTTAGAGCGCGAGGCGGAGGCGTTTTTGGCAAAATTTGAGCCCGCTAAGCTAAAAAATCTAAAAATCCTGCACGAAAAGCAAATAAACTGCGTCAAAACCAGCTCGCTTGGGCGTATTTTCGACGCGTTTGCGGCGGTGATCTTGGGGCTTGATAGCATCAGCTACGAGGGCGAGGCTGGGGTGAGCCTGGAGGCGCTTTTTGACGCAAATTTGGACGCCTGCTACGAGTTTGAAATCAAGAACGGCAAAATTTGTTTTAAAGAAGCTTTTAAAAGAGCTTTAAAAGACGATGCTAAAACGGCTGCGACGGGCTTTATAAAAGGGCTTGCAAAGCTCGTAGCAGACGCAGCTTGCGCACAGCCTAACGACGTCTTGCTTGCAGGCGGAGTTTTTCAAAATAAAGCCCTGCTTGAAAATGTAATTTTAATTCTTAAGCAAAAAGGTAAGAATTATTACATAAATAAAAATTTTACTGCCAATGATTCAAGTATAGCTATCGGTCAAATCGCATTTACATTAATATAAATTAAAGTTTCCTGATGTATAATATGTAATATTTTCTTTAAGGAGGCGATAGTGGAAAACATCATAAGGTTTAGCGTATCGTTGCCAAAACAACTCCTAGATGAGCTAGATAGCAAGATAGGCGCTCAGGGCTATGCTTCAAGAAGCGAATTTACTCGCGATTTGATTAGAGAAAAGATAGTAAACGACAGCTGGAAAAATGCCGACGAGGATCTAATCGGCGTTTTGACGCTCATTTACTTGCATCATCAAAGCGATTTGGTCGCTAAGATGATGGACTTGGAACATAAATCAAATCTAAACATCACTTGCACTACGCATATTCATATGGATCACGACAACTGCCTTGAAACATTGATATTACGCGGTAAAGCGGGATTGATAGAGAAATTTTCCGAGAAGATAGGCGGACTAAAAGGCGTGAAATTTTCAAAACTCACTAGAGCTGCCGTTCCTCACTCGTAGGCTAGTAGATTTCATCCGCTTAGCTTGGTTGAGCTGGGCGGATGGATTTTATATCTATTTATTTTATATTTTTTAGCGTAAATTTTATTTATAATTTACGCAGGATTTTTATGTTTATTTGTTTAATGCTCTTTTACGTTAAAACCGGATATTAATTTTAATCCGTTTAAATCGATGTTTTTATTTTTTAAATTTTACTCCTTTAAATTTGCCGTTATTTGATGTTAAATTTTTGCATATTTTTAAAAACTAAGCTTAAAATTTATCTCTTTAAGCTTCTAAAAAGCGCGATAATTTCTGACGCTTACCGCTTTTTGACGCAAAGAAAGCAAAAAGCGGCAGATTTAAGCTTACGCATAGACGTGATATTGCACCGCAAAAGGGCAATATTTGCGCATTTAGAATTAAAATAAAAGCGCCCGTAAGCGCGCTTTAAGAACCGGCTGATTAAATTTTGCGGTTTATGACCGTTTGCGCCGCTAAACTCTGCCGCGTTTAAACGGCAAGCCAAAAAACGCCGCCAAAACCGCGGTATTTTCGCTATTTCTTTACATTTTGATTTTGTTTTTGCTAAAATTGCGCGATTAATTTATCTAGGATTTAAGGCAAAATTTTTTTAAATTTTGCTCAAAAACGAGGAAAGCTCGGGTGTCTTGCCTATACTTGCCGCTATTTTTGGGAAGGTACCGCAAAAACGGATTTTTAGCAGATTTTACGACTCTTTTTACGCATAGATACGGGCGCGGTTTTGGTAAATTTAGCCTGTAAAATCCGTTTGTTTTATGGGTAATGGGCGGCGTTTTTTAGGACTTGAGTAAAGCTCGAGATAATCGGAGGCGGGCTATGCGGTGCTCTACCGGGCGGGGCGACAAGGATAATAAAATGCGTGGATTAGAAAAATGATGATATTTCATAAAAATTTTCTCGCAGACGAGCTTGCGAAGTGGCGAGAAGAAGGGCTGGTAAGCGACGAGGCGGCGCGCTAGAT
>CAUQCZ010000046.1:0-7963 GCA_963516335.1 uncultured Campylobacter sp.
GGGTAGGGGTGATGGCATCAAGAAAGAGAATTTGGTGCTTCATCTGAAGGAATGGGAATTTAGATATAATACTAAAGCTACACAGAAAAGTCTATATCAGAAACTGTTGAAATTGATAAGAGAGAATTCGCTTAAGTTTAATTGAGCCTTATTCTTTTAGCTTATTCTGGAGTAAAAATGACAAATTTGGTATTAAATGGCAAGAGATGAAAATCGTAATTTTATAGCGCTGCTGAAAGTAAAGCCAAAAGACAAAAATAGGAATCCTTGAAGTAGAGTTTTAGGGTGTGTCTCATACCCAAAGGATGGCGGTAGCGGCTAAATGGAAGCCAAGTAGTAAAGCTTTTGCCTGCAGCATGAATTAAATTTGCGCGAGGAGTAAGGGATGATAAATCCATAACAATCTAAAAATCAAAAAACGCGGTACGATTTTAAGATCAGCATCGACAACGCATCCACTTTTGAGCTGCTTTGCGAAGCTTACGAGATGAAGAAGAGCGACATGATAGATCTCATCATAGAAAATTTTGCCAAAGGCAACCTAAAGCTAAAGCACCACATCCAAAGCATCGCCGAGCAAAAACGCGCCCTAAAAGCAAAATGCGAAAGCGAACTATCGCTTTTTACAAAATCGGAAGATGTATGCTAACGACATTTATGTCGCTACCATGCGCTAAGGAGCTAAAATGGACGTGACGACTAAAGAGCTAAGCGATATTTTATCTCTTACTCAGCGGGGTATCCAAGATCTGGAAAACGAGGGCGTGATAACCAAGATCGGGCGCAATAAATGGGATCTAAAAGAGTGCGTCCAAAGCTATATCAATTTGCCGACGCCGAGATAAAAAAGCTAATTTTGGCCGAAAAAAAGGGCGAAGTAGTGCCTATTTTCAAGCTTGAAAAAGATCTTAGCGATATAGCCTCGACGCTATCAAATAGGCTTTATAACCTCCCCAATAAAATAAAAATGCGCGTAAATTTAAGCGACGAAACGCAAAGCGCGCTAAACTACGAAGTAGAAGAAACGCTAAAAGAGCTCAAAGAGTCTAAAATTTATAAACAATACGCTTAAAAGGCTAAATTTAAAGCCCTGCTAGTTTTAAATTCGCTGCATCGGTTAGAAATTTAGAGCGGTTTGAGCTCACCTTATCGATCGCCTCAAGCAGCGATTTAGGTAAATTTACGTTTACGCGCACGCGTTTTTCCTCGCTTATCGGTTCTGGAATCATCGCACCGCTTTCGATCAAAGTTTCTAAGGCTGCTCTAAAAGCTACGTCAAGCTCATCCAGGGCTTCATTTCTACTCTCTCCATCACCGTAAAAAAATGCTACGCCGTTAAATTCAGGCATAAACGCGCCCCATCCCCCGCCTTCGCTTTGTGGGATTTTTTTAACTCTATTTTATATGGTAAATTTAAGTAATAATCTAGATCTTTTTTCATTTTACTCTCCTTTAGTAGCTTTTAAAACCGCTTTTACGTAGAAAATTTTCATAGGTTTATGATACGGTAGAGTGATTAGCAACTTGCCGTTTGAAAAACTATGATGAGATCCTTTGATGCTTTTTAACTCAAATCCACTATCTAGCAAAAGTTTTTCTAGTATCTCAAATCTTAGGTTTGTAGAATTATTTTCATGCTCTTTTAATTTTTACTTATTTTTTAATCTTATATTTTGTATTTTATGTAAGTATTATTAAAAATTCATTGTATAAACCAAAAAAGCGTTTTGATAATGTGGCATTCATGCGAAATCAGCAATGCGACCCAAGTGGAGTAGAGTAGTGGGTCTAGCGTGCAATGAAGTAATAAACTAGAGAAATGAGAAGCTCCCTATACCGTCGTTGATTAGTAGCTGGATAAAAACTATGAGAGCATGAGTGATCGGGTGTTTAGGATATAAAAAATAATCAAGCTTTAAATACTTTTAAAAGGCAGCTTTAAGGAAATTTACGTTAGAAATCAAAGTAAAAATCGTAGTTTTACGCTTATACTAATCTGAAAAACAGTTTTACAACGCTTCTGTCTTCAAAAAAACGGATAGACATACATCTCAAGCAGCCTTTTATCTCTATATAGGGTATTTGGCTCTACGCTAACGGCTTTTATTTCAAGCCATCTTTGCGCGAGCTTTTTAAAATTAGCCTGCTCGTTTATCTCACTCTCGCGTTTGACGTCGATGCCGTCTCTTACCTTTTGCTCTAGCTTAAATCTCTCCTCTCGCGCCATGGCCAAACTAAACTCGGGGAAGTCTCCTAAATTTAACCTTTTGATTTTATTATCGGCCGGGCTTTTGTATTCGAGAGCAAAATATTTACGACCGCTAGGATCTACGAAAATATATAAACCTCTGCCGTCGCATTTCTTATAAATTTTATCCTTCGGCTTTAGCGCTCTGATCTCTCTATCTGTTAGCGGGGTGGGTATCTTTGGCATTTTTTACGGAGTCCTTTTGTGCTTTTTTGTTTTGCTCCGTTATTATTCCGTAAAAAGCGGATATTTGCAAATATATTTTTATATCCTTTGGTATTTTTAAATATACGCAAAAATATCTTTAAAATCCGTCTATATCGGGGCTTTTTTATGTTTTTAGATGTTTTGGGAAGTTTTAAGATGTAGTATAATGGTTACCCTGAAAGGATTCGAACCTCTGTTAGCTGATCCAGAGTCAGCAGTTCTACCACTAAACTACAGGGTAACGATAGGCGAAATTATAGCGAGCGAAATTTAAATCAGCTTTAATTATCTCAAATTTTGAGGATAAAATCGTAAAAAATCATCAAAGCGCGATAAAATGAGCTTGCAATCGTTGCTGGCAGCACTGCAAAAATATTCTCGAGTAAAGGCGGAAGTTCTTGCGGTCAAAATTTGGAAGCAAATTTAACCGCGTTAAAAATGCTTCCGAATTTAATACGATAAAATCGCCGCATAAATTTGACCGGATTTAAATTCGCAAAATTTAAATGCCAGATTGACTACAGAACAAAAACTAGGCCAAATTTACTTCCAAATTTTCCTACAAGCACCGCGTTTTAGTAAATTTCACAGCCCGAATTTTTCAAGATGCGCTAAAAACTTTTCGGGCGGGTAAAAGCCGATGAGTCGCGCGTTTTTTAGCTCGTCTTGCGCGCGGCTACCTGCGCGAAAAAATAGGATCGCAGGCGGTCCGATGAGTTCGAATTTTTTCATTATCTGCGCATCGTCACTGCTATTTTTCGTTACGTCCACTCGCAAAAGAGTGAAATTTTCCAGCTTTTTTAGCACGGCTTCGTCTTTAAAAGTGATCTCGTCAAGCTCGTTACAGCTAGCGCACCAAGTCGCATAAAAGTCGATCAGAACGGGTTTAGACGAGCTTTTTACCGCATTTTCTAGCTCGGTCAAATTTGAGACGGCGATAAAATTCGGTTCGTTTTTGCTCAAATTTACGCCTGCTCCGCCCGAGTTTTTAAAACCTTCGAGCGGATTTAGCGCCGATCTAGCGCCCGAAAACGAGCCCACGATCAGCAAGACGGAGTAGATAAATGCTAGCAGAGCTGCGCCTTTTAGTAGCTTTTTGCTCCTACTTTGCTCGCTACTTGTCGCATCAAAAGCTCCGAAAAATACGCTAGCAAACACGCCAATAACGCCGTAAAGCAGTAGCTCTGCCATAGCGCCTAGTACGCGCGCGCTAAGCCAAACCGCCATTATCAGCATGATAAAGCCAAAAAGCGTCTTGATTTTGTCCATCCAAGCGCCCGGTCGCGGTAAAATTTTACCCGAGCTCGCCCCGATCAGCAGTAGCGGCACGCCCATGCCAACCCCCATCGTAAAGAGCGCAAGCCCGCCAAACAGCGCGTTTCCGCTCTGCGCTATGTAAAGCAGCGCGCCCGCAAGAGGCGCTGCCACGCATGGGCTAGCGATGAGCGCGGATAAAAATCCCATCGCAAAAACGCCGATTATACCGCCCTTGCTTTGGGCTTTTTTACTAAGCGCGTTTTGCATGGCAAGTGGCATCTGAAGCTCGTAAAGTCCAAACATCGAAAGCGCGAGTGCAACGAAAACGAGGCTAAAACCGATCAGTACGGCTGGAGTTTGCAGCGCGCTTTGCACGCCCGAGCCAAAAACGCTAGCCGCCACGCCTGCTACCGCGTAAGCGCAGGCCATCGCAAAAACGTAGACGGTAGAGAGAAAAAAGCCGCTAGTAGCGCGCGAGTTTTTGCTCTTGATGTTTTTAGCGTGCGGGTTACCGCTATCAAATTTGACCGAGTTTTCGTCTGCCGCGTTTAAATTTACGGCGCCGTTTTTGCCGTCTTGCGCGCTGCCGGCTTGTTTTGAGACGATGATAGATGAGAGGATCGGGATCATCGGAAAGATACAAGGCGTGAGCGATAGCAGCAACCCGTAGCCAAAAAACGTGGCGAGTGAGAGGAGGAAATTTGCGCTGCTAAGGCTTGCGGCGATGGAGTCTTGCTCGGAGAGCGGGGCTTGCGAGCTTGCAAAGTCAGGCTCGGCGGCCTCTATGATCTGCGCGACGGAGTAGCCGCCAAGCCCCCTTTTGACGCTAAATTTGAGCACTTGCGGTTGGTAGCAGATGCCGTCTTTGGCGCAGCCTTGGTATTCGAGCTTTAGAGTGAAATTTTCGCCGCCGTTAAGCCCTTTTAGCAAATTTATCGGCACGAAAAGGCTAAATTTACCCGTATAAACCTCGCGTTCTTCGTAAATTTCAGCCTTTGGGAAGTTTAGATGCGAGTTTAAAATTTTATCGCCTAGGCTCGCTGCTAGGCTGTCTTTGTAGACGTGGATATTTGGCGCGGGGGCGAATCTAAACTCGACGTTTTGCTCATCGGCGTGTGCGGTGAGACCGAAGGCTTCTTTGACCGAAAGCGGTTCGGCAAACATAGCGCAGCAAGTCAGAATCGCCGCAAAAATCATCCTAAAAATCATAATATTCCTTGAAATTTTTGTCGCATTTTACACAAGCTCCCATAAAGTCAGCGTTAAATGTTAAATTAAGAGGCGTATTTTAGCTAAATTTTAATCATTTGATAGTAACATTTTAAAAATACTCAAAGGAGGTTTAGAGTGAGTAAAAACGGCACGGATAGCGTGAAATTCGATTACGAGCGCGAGCTTAGAAAGCTACAAATCGAGCTTTTAAAATTTCAAAATCACGTAAAGGAGCAGGGTCTGCGCGTACTCATCATCATCGAGGGGCGCGACGCGGCGGGCAAGGGCGGCTCGATAAAGCGCCTAACCGAGCATCTAAATCCGCGCGGTTGTCGCATCGTGGCGCTTGAAAAGCCAAGCGACGTCGAGCGCTCGCAGTGGTATTTCCAGCGTTACGTCGCGCATTTACCGAGTGCGGGCGAGATCGTGATCTTTGACCGTTCGTGGTACAACCGCGCCGGCGTCGAGCCGGTGATGGGCTTTTGCACGCAGGAGGAGCACAAGGAGTTTTTGCGCGAGGTGCCTAAATTTGAGGAGATGATCAAAAACTCGGGCATCATTTTCTTTAAATTTTACCTCTCGGTTTCAAAAGAGGAGCAAAAAAAGCGCTTCAAAGAGCGCCTCACCGACCCGCTAAAGCAGTTTAAAATCTCCCCAGTGGATGAAAAAAGCCAGGAGCTCTGGGATCAGTACACCATCGCCAAGTACTCGATGCTACTAGCCTCAAATACGCCGTTTTGTCCGTGGACGATCATCGTCTCAGATAGCAAAAAGCATGCTCGCATAAACCTTTTTAGATACATCCTAGCAAATGTCGAATACCCGAAGAAAATAGACGCCAAAAACTTTGAGTGCGACGAAAACGTCGTAAGAAGCGGCGAGGAGGAGATCCGCCAGATGGAGGCAAATCTCAAAAACGAGAAGCTATCTAAGATGAACGGATAAGGCAAGTTTGGGTCAAATTTGACGTGCGATGCGGGAAAATAGTCTCGCGAGAATTTGCCTAAATTTGTCAAATTTGGCTCGGCTGTCAAATTTACACGCAGGCGGCCAAACCCGCGCCTTTTTGATACGAACGGCGGTAAAATCTATGCTTGTCTATTTTATAAAAATAAATTTGCGAGCGGCGCTATGGCAAATTTAACAAAGCCGGTCGGAGCTAAAAATTTAACTCAAATTTGCCAAATTTTAGGCGCTGGGCAGGTCAAATTTAAACCGTGCAGAGCCGTTACTCGCGCATTTTATAGCCAAATTTAAACATCCTCCACGTCATCCACGTCGTACCATGCGCCAACTAGTAAACCCTGAGACGCTGCCGTTATCAAGATATTGGTCCAGTGGAGCGCGCTGCCGATTTGCGCTTTTGCAAAAACCGCGATGTAGCCGGACAAAACCGAGAGTATAAACATGTAGGTATAAATTTTAAACAGCGGATTTTGCGTGACGCGCGCCAACCTAAAATTTAAAATCGTCCAAGAAATCGCCGATAAAGTAAATAATGTAAAAAATATAAGCATAAACTCGGCGCTATAAAATCTTTCCTTAAAATATACCGTTGCCACCATAACAACCCAAAAAATCCAACTCGCATGAAACGGCCGCACGAGATTCGTCTCGCATAGTGGCTGAAGCGCTTTAAAAGCCGCATAAAAACAAATAAGTGCGCCTATGGATGTGAGTATCCAATGGTTTTTGTTCTGAAACTGCGGCGAAAAAGCTACAATGTAAAACGACAAAATCGTAAGCGACATGCAAATAGCCGCTAAAAATCCTAAATTTCTTGCGTTGTTTACTGTTTGGGCTCTGTCTTCGGTCAAATTTTGCTCGTTTTCGTCCACTTTACTCCTCCTTTATCATAGTCCAAGCGTATAGATAAAACGCAGTCGGCAGCACGTAGAGTGCCGCGATGGCTAGCGCTGCAAACAGTATGGAGAAGACCGCCGTAAAATAGCCTATAGATAGCATCATCTGCAGTGCAAAGGCGATAATAAAGCTAGCGATAGCGAAAAATACGTAAGTCTTAAAAAGAGTGTTTTCCGTAATCTTTGCAAGGCTGAAATTTAACTTAGCCCAAAGGACGGCTAGATAGACGGTGATAGCTAGTATAAACAGTCCCGCCAATCCGGCACCGATCGCGGCGGGTCGGTCCTCTACGCCGCGTATAAAGCCAAACGCTATACCGACTACCGCAAATACGATAGATACAAAAATCATCTGTTTATAGATGCTAAGCACGTCGGCGCCGTAAATTTCCTCTAGTTTTTTGAGCGCATACCACATATAAACGGCCGCAGCGAGAAAAAGCACGAAATTTACCGAGCCTTCAAGCAGTTTTATCAGCTGTTCTTGCGACTCGCCGTGCGGCCGCGTAAATATCAGATAAAGCTTGGTAAAAAACGATACGGCAACGGTCGCTAGCATAAGCCGGCACGAGATGATACTTTGCCTTTTGGCTTCTTTTGGCGCCTTTTGGTTATATGATGTCTCTTGCATGTTTATCCTTTCGGGCAGATTTTATCTATTTATTTTGATTTGCTCGGCGTCAAATTTGAGCTCCGTTGCTAGCTCGTCTTGAGTGCTAAAATTTGGTTCGTTTGCGCCTGTTTTGTTTAAATTTACTCTATTTTCGTTGCTAAATTTACCCACGCTGATCCATGCCGCAAGCAAAATGCACGAGGCCGCAAGATCAAGGGACGCGGCTACGGGGGTTTTAAATTTAGCTATGGGCAAGACTAGGCCGGGCCAGGCGGCCTCTAGTGCGTAGTATGCGGCATTCACGGCGACGTTTACGGCAAACGTCCATCCGTAGACGCGAAATAGTACGCGGTTTAGCGCGCGGGATAGCTTAAAATTTACCGCGATCCACGAGACCGCTACGGCAAATGCGACTAGCGGAAGCAGGGCGTAAAATATGACGTCGAGGAAATTTTCGTCAAGGACGTAGAGCGCGATGAGGCATAAAATAGCCGTTAAAAAGCCGTTGTAGGCGTTATTAAAGAGGTTAAAAACGTTTGCGCCCGATAGGTCTTGGGCGGTGGG
>CAUQCZ010000047.1:0-7849 GCA_963516335.1 uncultured Campylobacter sp.
ACCGTAAACTGCATCGCGCCCGGACTCATTGAGACGGATATGACGGACGACGGTTTGCCGATCGAGGAGATATTAAAGGCAATCCCGGCTAAAAGAGCGGGCAAAGCAGACGAGGTCGCGCCTTTGGTGGAGTTTTTGCTAAGCGAGGGCGCAGCCTACATAACGAGGCAGGTTATCGGCGTAAACGGAGGGCTTTGCTGATGCGAGTTTTTATAACCGGCATGGGCATGGTGAGCGCATTTGGCAAGAGTTGGGACGAGATAAGGGCTAAATTTGAGCTTGGCAAAAACGCGGTGAGATATATGCGGCAGTGGGATAGATATGAGGATCTAAATACCCGCCTAGCCGCACCCATAGAGGGTTACGAGTGTCCTAGCTCGTGGGACCGCAAGCAGCTAAGAAGCCTAGGCATAGTCTCGATGTATAGCGTCGAGGCGGCGGGTTTAGCGCTAAGAGACGCAGGGCTGATGCGAGGCGAAAATTTAGACGCCGCTAGTCTCGATCCTAGCGTGCAAGAGGGCAGTCTAGGGGTCGCGTGCGGTTCGTCTACGGGTAGCACCGAGTCGATACTAGCGATGGCTAAACTGCTAGAGCGCGGCGAAAACGAGTGCAACGCTAACACCTACATCAAGATGATGCCTCACACTACGGCGGCAAATATCGCGCTTTTTTACTCGCTAAAAGGGCGCATAATCCCGACGTCATCGGCCTGCACGAGCGGTTCGCACGCAATCGGATACGCCTACGAGAGTATCAAAAGCGGTAAGATCGACATGATGTTAGCAGGCGGCGCAGAGGAACTCTGCCCGAGCGAGGCGTACGTGTTTGACATGCTTTATGCCACTAGCGTGAAAAACGGCTCGCCTGAAATTTCGCCGGCTCCCTTTGACGAGGGGCGCGACGGGCTAGTGCTAGGCGAGGGCGCTGGGATACTTTTGCTAGAAAGCGAAGAGAGCGCCCTAAAGCGCGGAGCTAAAATTTACGCCGAGGTCGTGGGTTTTGGCTCAAACTGCGACGGCTCGCACGTCACGCGCCCGCAAAGCGCGACGATGAAAGGCGCGATGGCTTTAGCCCTAAAAGACGCAAATTTAACGCCGGGAAAGATCGGCTACGTAAACGCACACGCCACGGCGACTAAGCAGGGAGACATCGCCGAGAGTATCGCTACAAACGAGCTTTTCGGAGATAAGATCGCTATCAGCTCGCTAAAAAGCTACCTCGGCCATACGCTAGGAGCTTGCGGCGGCTTGGAGGCGATATTTAGCGTGATGATGATGAGAGAAAAGAGATTTTTCCCGACGATAAATTTAACTAGCGTCGATCCGGAGTGCGCGCCGCTTTTTTATCTAACCGAGCAAACGGCGATAGATACGGACTTTGTTATGAGTAACAACTTTGCTTTCGGCGGAGTAAATACATCGCTAATTTTTAAAAAAATTTAAAACCAAGCGGCAAAGCGGGTCTAAATATCGGCGAAAAAATCAAAGCATAAAGCGGCGCTTTGCTAGGCAAACGCCTTTTAAAGATAAAGCAAAGCAAGATCGCGAGCGTCGTTTGCTTTTGCAGGGTAAAATTTGGGCTAAAACCGAGCTTTTATGTTTATACTAACGAAATTTACGGTAATATTATGCACTAATACGGCAAAACAAAGGAGAAAAAATGAAAAAATCATTAGTTTTAGCAGGCGTTTGCGCCTTGGCTTTAAATTTGAGCGCGCGCGACGACGTGCAGCACTTTTCGATCGAGGAGGCGTTAAACTCGCCAAAGGCTAAAGAGGTGCTAAATCCAAACATCAAGCTAAGCTTTGGCTCCGGTACAAAAGGCGGCATCATCAAAAGCGGACTAATGGCGAACAAAAAAACCAACGCCTTTAACAAAAGCGACAAAGAGGCGTGCGAGTGGGCGTTTTTATCGGCGGTAAAGACATTCCAAGAGCGCGCGGTGCAAGAAGGCGGCTCGAAAGTGGTAAATTTAACCGGTTACTACAAAAAACAGCCTTTTGACTCCAAAACGCAGTTTCAGTGCGGCGCGGGCGCTTTGATGGCGGGCGTAACGCTAAAAGGCGATATAGCAAAATAGGCGGCAAAAGGAGAAATGGGGCTAAAATTTAAACTCGATTTTTTTGACGCGGTAGTTTTTAACGGCGCGCGGGATGCGAAGCTAGCGGCATACGAGAGGGAGCTTGACGTCTCGCACGTGCCCCCGCTTGAGCGCCGTAGGCTCAGCCGCGCGGCAAAATGCGCTTTTGATCTAACCAAAAACATCGCGCCGCTTGATATGCCTATCGTTTTTAGCTCTTATGAGGGCGAGATAAATCGCTGTTTTGAGCTGCAAAACACGCTAGCTCGCGGCGAACTCATATCGCCGACCTCTTTTTCGCTCTCGGTGCACAACGCTCTTTCCTCGCTTTTAGCGATAAATTTTAAAAATAGTAGCGAAATCTCGGCAGTTTCGGCATACGCGCCGCTAGAGTACGCTTTGGTGCAGGCGCATCTGATGCTAAAAAGCGGAGCCAAAAACGTCCTGGTTTTAGCCTATCACGAGAGCATTTCGCAGGAATATTTTGATGAGTCTGCGCCCTCATGCATGGTTTGTTTGCTAGTTAGCGAGGGCAAAAATTTAAGCCTGTCGCAAGACGAACTAGGCGGCAAAACGGATGAAAATTTGCTCGTTAAATTCTTGCAAAATTTTAATCCGAAGCAAAAATGCTCTTGGCAAAGCGTGGATAAAAACTCCGCTTGGCGGTGGGATTATGAGCCCTCGTCGCGGGTTTAAAATTTTTATCGTCGGGGCGAATTTCGCGCTATTTGGACTCATTTGCGCGCTTGGAAATTTGATCTTTGTTCCGGTCGCGCTTCTTGGGCTTTATAAATTTAAATTTATCCGAAATTTTTGCCGCGATTTGGTGCGTTTGGCTTGGAGATTTTTTATATTCTCTACGCAAATTTCCGGCTACCAGCGCACTAAATTTAACCTTTCTTCCGAGCTTGGCACTGTCTCGCAGATAATCATCGCAAACCACCCGTCGCTTTTAGACGTCGTTTTTTTACTAGCATTTATCCGCCGCGCAAACTGCGTGGTAAAGGCAGTCCTTGCTAAAAATATTTTCTTAGCTCCCGCGATAAAGTCCTGCGGCTACATCCTAAACACGGCAAACGAGGAGCTCTTGCAAAAAAGCGCGGATGCTCTAAAAAGCGGCGAGAGCTTGATAATATTTCCAGAAGGCACGCGCACGGCTGGCGAGATCGTCTTTCATAAAGCAGCCGCCTATATCGCGGTAAATGCGGCAAAACAGCTAGTCGCCCTCGCCATCAGAATGGATCCGCCCAGCCTCAAAAAACACGAGCCTTGGTACAAAACCCCGAGCGTTATGATAAAATACGAGTTCAAAGAGCTTTTTAGGCTAAATTTGGACGGTTTTTGCGCGCATAGGCCAAACCCGGTCAGGGCTAGGGAGCTGCACGCTTTTATCAGCGAAAATTATACGAAGGAGTTTAAACGATGAACGAACTAATAGAGGAGATAAAAGAGCTCATCATAAAGAGCTTAAATTTAGAGGATATGAAACCAAGCGATATCGACGAAAACGTGCCGCTTTTTAACGAAGGGCTCGGGCTTGATAGCGTCGATGCGCTTGAGCTTGGCCTTGCGGTGCAAAAAAGCTACGGCCTGGTTTTAGACTCTAAAACCGCAAATTTAAAAGAGATTTTTTACAGCGTAAAAAGCCTCGCGCAATACATCTTTGAAAACAGGAAATAACGATGAAAAAAGAAGAAATTTTTGAGATTTTAAAGTCCGCGCTCGTGCAGCTTTTTGAGATCGACGAGGCTAAAATCACGCCGCAGACGCGCATTTACGAGGATCTTCAGATAGATAGCATCGACGCGATCGATCTAATAGACCACATCAAGCGCAAAACGGGACACCGATTGATGCCTGAAGATTTTAAAAACGTAAAAACGCTCGAAGACATCGTAAACGCGGTGGCTAAAAAATTTGACGAGCAAGCTTAAAATCGCCCTAAGCGTAGTTAGCGTCCTTTATCCGTTCGCGCTATTTTTCGCGGGCGATTTTGCCTTTTGGGTCGTTTGGGCGCTTGCCGTGCTGTGGATAGCGCGCGGGGCGTATTCAAGCGGCTTTGAGAGGAGGCTTAGCGTCCTTGCCGCCGTTTTTTTCATAGTTTGTGTGATTTTTAAAAGCGGATTTTTAGCGTATCTTTATCCCGTTTTGGTTAGTTTGGCGTTTTTAGCGTTTTTTGCTTTTAGTCTAAAAAACGAAGCCGTCATCACCAAAATCGCAAGGCTAAAAGAGCCTGATTTGGATGAAAAAGGCGTGATCTATACGCGAAATTTGACCAAAATTTGGTGCGCGTTTTTTATTTTTAACGCCGCCATATCGCTTGCGCTAGCCTTGATGGAGGATAAGCTTTACTGGAGCGTTTATAGCGGCGCGGTATCTTACGCGCTGATGGGGGCTCTGTTTTTCGGGGAAATTTTATTTAGAAAGAGATTTATAAAGAGCGATGAGCTTTGAAGAAAATTTAAAAAATTTTAGATTTGCGGACGATTCGCGCGACGTCTTTGACGCGTGTCTTAGGTTTGCCGCATTTTTAGAAAAAAACGGCATAAAAGAGCTGCAAATTTATCTAGAGGGCGCGTTTAAATTTTACGCCGCGTTTTTTGGCTCGCTTTTGGCGGGCGCGGCGCCTTACGTGCTGGCAAAGCCGGTTTATGAGCCAAATTTAACGGCCGTAAACGATGAAAATTTTTCAAATTTTCTTTCAAACGAGTCTGCTAAGGGACTCAAATTTGATCCGCAGGCTAAATTTTACCTACAAACTTCAGGCTCGAGCGGCAAAAGCAAGATGATAGAAAAGTCGCTCGCGCAGATGATAAAAGAGAGCGAGTATCTAGCCTGCGAGCTAAATTTTAGCGCGCAAAATACCTTCTTTTCGAGCGTTTCGCACAGGCACATGTTTGGGCTTACGTTTAAGGTCTTTTTGCCGCTAATTCTCGGCGCTCGCGTCATCGCTGACGAGCTAAACTACCCAGAGGCGATTTTGGGATTAGAGCTTGCAAATCACGTATTTATCGCTAGTCCGGTACTACTAGGCGCGCTAGTTCAAAGCCCCGCCGCAAGCGCGCTAAAAGGCCTAAGCGGAATCGTAAGCGCGGGTTCGCCGCTAAAAAAAGAGCTAAGAGATAAGCTAAGCAAAATCTGCGACGCGCGGATCGTCGAAATCTACGGCAGCACGGAAACGGGCATAGTGGCTAGGGACGAGGGGCGCGGGCTTAGGCTGTTTGGCGCGGTAAATGCCGGGCTAGACGGCAGAGGCGCGCTAAACGTGAGTTCGCCTTGGTGCGAGTTTTTTCAGACTAACGACGCGGCTAGTATTGGCGAGGACCGCCTTGCACTACAAGGCAGGATAGACCGCATCGTCAAGCTAAACGACAAGCGCGTGAGCCTGGAGAGTATCGAAGCAAAGCTGCTAGAAAGCGGCCTGCTCGCGGACTGCTACTGCGCGCCGCATCCCAAATTTAGGCGCATCGCCGCACTTTTAGAGCTTAACTGCGAGGGCCTTAAAAAATTTAGAAAAATCGGCAAAAAAGGCGTTGCAGCCGAGCTAAAAGAGCTTTTGAAGCTCGAGTTTAAAAACAGCGTGCGCTACTTTAAAATCGTGGAAAAAATGCCGCGAAACCAGCAGGGTAAATTTGAAAAAAGCGAATTTGAAAACGCGCTATTTGCTAGTCTTAAGCCCGTCTGGATCGGCGAGCGCGTAAATGAGGCGGGCGAAATTTGCGGCGGTCAAATTTATAAAAACGGCCAAAATTTAGCTAGCGGCTTAAACTGCGGCGCGGTTAATACAAACGATATCTGCGCTAAATTTGAGGGGGGCGGCGAGCGACTAGAAAACTCGGCGCAAAAATACGAATTTAGCGCTATCATGCACGCAGGGCTTGAGATTTTCGAGAGCCATTTTCCAAATTTACCGCTACTGCCGGGATTTATGCAGCTTGACTACGTCTTTGAGCTAGCTTGCGGCGTCGGCATCGACGTTAGCGGCGCAAGGGCTGTGGAAAATTTAAAATTTATGAAATTTGTTAGACCGGGCGATTTGCTCCTAGTTTGTTTTGAAAAACGCGGCGGCAAGCTTTACTTTGAGCTATTTTGCAACGGCGAAAAGTGCTCGGTTGGTAGGGCAGTGCTTTGAATAAATTTGTGTTTTTAGTGCCCTTTTACAATCACCCACAAAATATCAAAGCCCTGATCGCCGCGCTAAAAATATACGAGCTGCCCGTTATCGTCGTGGATGACGGCTCTGATGAGGCGAGCAAGCTAATCTTAGCGGAGCTTGAGCGCACGCAGGACATCTTGCTGCTCACGCGCGCGCAAAACGGCGGCAAGGGTATCGCGATGAAGGACGGGTTTAAGTTTGCTCTAGGGCGCGGTTTTAGCCACGTTTTGCAAATCGACGCCGATTTTCAGCACGACGCTGCGCTCATCGGCGAGTTTTTGAGGCAGAGCCGGGCGCACCCGCAAAGTATCGTCTGCGCAAATCCTATCTACGGCGAGGACGCGCCAAAATCCCGCGTTTACGGCAGAAAGATCACGAATTTTTGGGTCGCGATAAATACGCTAAGTCTTGGCGTCAAAGACGCTATGTGTGGGTTTCGCGTTTATCCTTTGGAACAGCTTAAAAAAGCGGCGGCAAAAAGCAAAACAAATAGGATGGAATTTGACATCGAAATCCTCGTAAATGCCGTAAGGCAGGGTATCGACGTGCGCTGGATCGATACGTACGTACGCTACGAAAAGGGCGGCGTTTCGCACTTTAAGATGCTGCGCGATAACGCGCTAATCAGCCTCATGCACGCAAAATGCTTCTTTTCTCTGCCTAAATTTGCGCTGGGTAAAATTTGGCGAGCGTGCGGGTTAAATTTGAGCGAAAAAAATGGGATACGCACTCAAATTTCCGCAGAGGCTCAAGAAAGCACCGAGCAAAACCTCTGGTGGAAAAGACAGGAAAGAGGAGGAGTATTTTTTCTAAGGCTTAGCCTGTTTTGGTCGCAAATTTTGCCTGAGTTTGCGCTAAAGCTTATCGTTAAAATCGTGGTTTGGTTTTATTATATATTTTCAAAAAACGAGCGCGAAAATATCGCCGAGTTTAGACGAAATTTAAGCGAATTTGCGGGCGCGCAGACGCTAAAAAAAACGAGCGTTTTTAGCCATTTTGAGGCGTTTGGCGGAGCTATCTGCGATAAATTTAGAGTCTGGAAAGGCAAGATCAAGGATGACGAGCTAGAGATCATAGATCTAGAGCGCATAAAAAGCGAACTAATCGGCGCGCAAAAAGGGCAAATTTTGCTCACGGCGCACCTTGGAAACGTCGAAATTTGCAAGGCTTTGGCTGCGCGGGTCGATGGCTTTAGGATGGTGATTTTGACCTATGACGAGAACTCGCGTAAATTTAACGAAGTGCTGCGCGAAATCAGTAAAAACGGCGGCAGCGTGCGTATGATGGCGGTAAATAAGCTAGACGTAGCCGCGATGCTGGAGTTAAAAAATATCGTCGATAGCGGCGAGCATATCGGCATAATGGGCGACAGGACGCCCCTTGGCGGCGATAAGGCCGCGCGCGTGAAATTTCTAGGCAAGGAGGCCGGCTTTAATTACGGTCCGTACTTGATCGCTGGGATTTTGGGCGTAAAGATAAGCTCGCTGTGGTGCCAAAAGATTGGCGGTAAATTTAGGATCGAGCTCGTGCCGCTAGCAAGCGCCGTAAAGCTGGGGCGAGACAAAGCCGCCGCAGCACGCCAGTATCTGCAAATTTACGTCCGCGAGCTGGAAA
>CAUQCZ010000048.1:0-7800 GCA_963516335.1 uncultured Campylobacter sp.
CTAGCTTCGCGATACTGCCGCTATCAAATTTGGGTTCAAATTTGAATTGCAATTTTTAAGTCAAATTGCGAAGGATTTTTCGCTTAGTCAAGGCATAATTTAAAAAATAAGCGGAGCTAACATATAGTTCGCGAGCATTATTTTTAAATTTTAACACAGAATAAGTAGCTTTGTTTGCAGCTGCGAGTTTGTGAAGCAGAAAAGTTAAGTAGCTTTAATAAAAAGGAGAACAAATGATACTAAAAGGCAAAAAAGGCCTCATCGTTGGTGTTGCTAACGCTAAGTCAATAGCTTACGGCATTGCAAAAGCTTGCTGCGATCAAGGCGCGCAGATGGCGTTTACATACCTAAATGACGCTCTTAAAAAGCGCGTAGAGCCGATCGCAGAGGAGTTTGGTAGCAAATTCGTCTACGAACTTGACGTAAACAATCCTGCTCACCTTGACGGTCTTGCGGATCGTATCAAAACAGACCTTGGCGAGATAGATTTCGTCGTGCACGCAGTGGCTTATGCACCAAAAGAAGCGCTAGAGGGCGAGTTTGTAAATACGACCAAGGAGGCCTTTGATATCGCAATGGGCACTAGCGTTTATTCGTTGCTAAGCCTTACTCGTGCGGTTTTACCAGTGCTAAAAGAGGGCGGCTCGGTGCTTACGCTCACGTATCTAGGCGGACCGAAATTTGTGCCACACTACAACGTAATGGGTGTTGCAAAAGCGGCGCTTGAAAGCTCAGTTCGCTACCTAGCACACGACCTTGGAGCTAAAAATATCCGCGTAAACGCGATCAGTGCAGGCCCTATCAAAACGCTTGCCGCAAGCGGAATAGGCGATTTTAGGATGATTTTACGCTACAACGAAGTAAATAGCCCGCTAAAACGCAACGTCACGACACAAGACGTCGGCAAGAGCGCGATGTATCTACTCAGCGACCTTGCTAGCGGCGTGACCGGCGAGGTGCACTACGTCGACTGCGGCTACAACATCATGGGCATGGGCGACGTGGCTACCGACGCCGAGGGTAAGACGATCCTTGCGTGGGATGCGAGCAAGGCTGAGTAAGCGGCGCAAAAAGGCAATCGGGCGCGACCGACGGCTAGCTAGACCTAGCGGATGTCGTTTATAGCGTGCGTTTTGCCTTGCGATGCAGTAAAAGCCGCAGCCGGGCGACGCGGCGTGCGGACTTTGGCCCGGTACTGCGCGCCTGATAAATAAATTTGCAATGAAACTGCAAAACGCCGCCTTATAGACCCGCCGTTTTGCGCGGAAGCGACGAGAGCAGAAAGCCTCGCTTCTGTCGTACCTCGGTTTTACCTTGATCTATATTGCGGCTGCACGCTGGCACTTGAGAGCGAAATTTTCGTCCTTTTGCAGGAGCTGCTTTAACCGAGCGCTCGTAAGCGATTAGTGACGATATCTTGCGGCTTTTGGGCAATTACCGCGGGCGATTTTAGCGCGCCGCAAACAAAATAAGTGTCGGCACGCCCTAGTTTTGGCGGACGTAATGCGCCTACTAAAAGTTTAAATTTGACGGCAAAAGGCTAAAACGCCGCCGAATTTATCGTCCTTAAATCGCGCGGTTTTTAAATTTATTCGCCGCGCCGCACGACCCTACGCGTAAATTTAAGCGACCTCACGCGCTTTGCGTTAAAGGAATTTAAAATGCATTTAGAAAAACGACATAAATCAAGCGATTACGAGCTGGTGAATTTATTTGCCGAGTTAGAGTCGGTTTTAGCGCAAAACGGTAAAATTTGGAGCGACGTTAGAGCCGTAGGCAGCGCGGACGGCTTTATAGATTTGGCGAAATTTAAGCAGCTGGCCGAAGCGACTAATTACGATAACGACTGGGGGCTGTATGAGGTGCCGCTTGACCTGCGCGTGGAGCTAGACGACATGGTGCTCGTGCGACGCGAATACGACGGCAAAGAGCGGTGGGAGGCGGTCAAATTTCGTCTTGTAAATTTGACGCGCGAACTAGACGTTAAGCGTTTAAAGGATGCTTACGGGACGGATTTAAAGGACTTGTCATAGTCGTTTGGGCGCATAATTTCGGCTGCTTCTTAGTTTGGCGGAGTTGGGGAATTTCGCTGCGTCGGCTATAAATATCAATCTACAATCTTTTAAAATTTCGGGTCAAATTTTACAATACGGTAAAATTTAAGCTCGAATTTCGTTTTAGACTAAAATTTGCGTTCGTAGCGAAAGTTGCGCTTAAATTTTCAAGCTACTACGGCAAGCTAAATTTTCGCGCCGACTATATGAGGCCTGTCTTTCATACAACCGATTTGGCAAATATTTGCTTAAAACGCAAAATTTAACCCTTCAAAACACGTAAAATTTTACAAATCAGAGCGTAAATTAATTTTCGTCCCATAGGCGCTTTTGTCGTCTACACTACGCCGCACGGGCGCTATAGACGCCTGGCTCATCATCGCCTAGGTTACGGCGGCCTAGCCTAGAGGCGGGATAAGGGGCCATTATCTTGGGCCGTGGAACGACGAGCAGCTATACTCATTAAAGAGTGCGTCAAACAGGGCGCCGTTATGGCCGTCTGGCTCGCGCATGCCGGCAGAAAAAGTGAGTGCGAGGGGTTGATCGCGCCTAGTGCTCTGAAATTTAGCGAGAGCTACAAAACGCCAAGACAGATGGGTGCAGAGGACATCGTCTCCGTCAAGCAAGCTTTCGTCCGGGCCGCGGTTAGAGTGCAGCGCAGGATACGCCGCGACCGAGGGCGAGGTGCTACTGTTAGGCGGCATTTGCGACGCGGTGGCTTATGGCAGAGAGCTGCTTCGAAATCCAAATTTCGCGCAAGCCGCGATGAGTGAGTTAGGGTGCTCTGAGCTAATAGAAAACTCGTATAAAAGGGCGTTTAAGTAAAATTTAGCGAGGTTGCTCGGTATAAATTTAAAGTAGTCGCATCGGCTAAATTTAGCGTAACTTCGATCGGTCGCTTGGGCAAACCGTTTGGCAAATTTATTTAAACTTTCGGGCTATAAATTTGGCAAATTTGCATCCCCACTACGGCGTCAAACTTGATTTGATTGCGACCGATTTTAGCGGTGCTAATTTATAAACAAAACGGCTGATTTTTTGATTTATTGCGTCAAATTTGTAGAATAAAAGTAGAAATTTAAGCCGCAAAACGGCTTAAATTTACGTGAGCTTGTAGCTAACCGGGATTTTGATGACGTAGTCGCGATCAAGCGTAGGAAAGTCCGGCGCAGCACGATTTATGAGCTCGACTGCGGCTTCGTCTAGCGTTTCAAAGCCTGAGCTTTTTATTACTTTTACGTCGCGGACGCTACCGTCTTTTTTGAACAAAAAGCTAACCTCTACGACGCCCTGATGGCGCATTTTTTGGGCTCGTTTAGGGTATTTGTGGTGCTTTTGTATCGCCCTTTGGATTTTAGCAAATCTCTCATCGCCAGCTGATGTCGAGAAGTTAAACTCTCCTACCGTCTCCGCTCCGCTAGGCGGTAAATTTGAGCTGGTTTTCGACGGAGCAGGGCTTGGTTGCGGCGCCGGCGGCGTAGGAGTAGGCGGTGCGGGAGTCGGAGGCGCTTGCACTACCTGCGGTTCGGGCTCAGGCTCAGGCTTTTTAACCGGCTTTGGCGTAGGTTTTGGTTTTGGCTTTGGTTTCTCCACGGGTTTTGGCTTTTCTACCTGCTTAGGCGGCTCAACCGGTTTTGGTGGCTCCGGCGGCGTGACGACAGGTTCAGGCGGAGGAGGCGCAGGCGGTGCCGGAGGCGGCGGGGCTGGCGGAGTTGGTGCCGGCGGGAGCGGAGCTGCTGGCGGCGTGAAGGTATTTAGCGCTATCTTGACGCTTTTTTCTTCCGGCATCGGTTTTAGTTCTTCGTAAAATTTGATAAAAGAGCCGATAAGAACGGAGTGTAACAAAATAGAGACGCCAAGCCCCGTAAAGCTGGCGCGTCTATTCAGTTGTTGTCGTGATAGCGAAGTTTTCATGATTTTTTTCTTTTAATATGTCGATAACCTTGATAAACGAGTCGAATTTGCTCTCTTTATCGCTCTTTAGCTCTATTAATGTTTCGTTTTTTATCTCGTTTAGCTTTTCTTTTAAATTTTCCTCGGCGATTTTCTCTTCGCCTATAAAAATTTCTTTATATTTATTAATTAAAACGGCGATTTTATCGTTTTCGTCTTGCTTTTTTTCCGCGCTTTCGCTGTTTGGCAGATCGATTTTGATATTGCCCTGAGCGATAAAGGTGGAAATGCTAAGCACGATGGCTAGCAAAACGAGCATAATATCTATGAGCGGGATTACGTTTAATCCCTCTTTTTTAGGCATTCTCACGTGAAGCCTTGTAGCGGTTTACGAGTACGTCCACCTTTCTCATAAACGCGTTGTAGATCATTAGCGTCGGTATCGCGACGATGAGGCCTAGTGCGGTTGCTTTTAGCGCTAAAGACAGGCCGACCATGATGCTTTTAGTATCGATGCCGCCGCTCATACCCATGTCGTAAAAGGTTACCATGATGCCAGCAACCGTACCTAAAAGGCCTATATACGGGGCATTTGAATAAACTATATAAAGCGTGGTTAAATTTCTAGTTACGCTCTCTTCAAAGTCGTCTTGATTTTTGTAATTTTCAAATTTAACGTTTGCGTAAAAGATCAAGCGCTCTATCGTAAGCCACACTACCGTAAAACTCATAAGCCCTAAAATGCCGATAATAACGTAATCGACGTTGTGTTTGAGAAATTCCATTTATTACCTTTTATAAAAATTTGCGCGCAATTATATCAGATTATGGTATTTATTGTCAATAACGAATAAGCAAGTAATATTTTAGATAAATTTATCTAAAATTTAGTCTTAAGATTGTAGTATTCGTTTTCAAAATTTGAGCGGATTAAAGAAAACAAAATTTAAATATTTTTCTAAATCGGCGCAAAATTTTATAAATTTAAAAGGAGAAAAAATGAGTTTTAACAACGTTGCGAAGATTTCTTTTGTCGCGGCTCTAGCTATCGGCGCAAATGCCGCCGAAAACGTAACGCTAAGCGGCGTAGAAGTAACCAGCACCGGCGGCGGCTACGGCGTGGACGACGTAAAAATAAGCACGAGAAACGCAGGTATACTAAAAGACGTCATGCGCGATATTCCCGGCGTTTACGTAGGCGGCACGAACGGCATGAACCAAAAAATTTACATGAGGGGCGTGAGCGACCGCGGCCTAAATATCACGATCGACGGCGCGAAGCAAAACGGAAATACCTTTCACCACAACGCAGACCTCCTGATCGACCCCGATCTAATCAAGGCCATCGACGTTGAGGTCGGCTCGCGCTCTGTGGTAAACGGCGCTGGGGCTCTGGGCGGTTCGGTAGCCTTTAGGACGGCGGATGCTAGAGACCTGCTAGAAGAGGGCGAAATCATCGGCGCAAAAATCAAAACGGGCTATGCCTCAAATAACGACGAATTTTCGCAAGGACTCATGGTTTTTACCGCACCAGTCGAGGGGCTTGACTTTTTAGCTGCGATAAATCACAAAGGCTACGACTACGGCAAGAGCGGCAACGGTAAGAAAATCGGCGGCGACGGCAACGATCTTAGCTATCTTTTTAAGCTCGGATATAGCTTTTTAGACGCGCACAGGATATCGCTCTCTCACGAACACAACCAATACAAGGGACTTTATCCTTTAAGAGCAGAATTTGGCAGCTGGCATAGCGCCGATGCCGACCGTAAATACGAGCGCGATACGACGACGTTAAAGTACGAATTTACGCCGAGCGAACTGCTAAATCTCGACGTAACTGCGTATCATACGAAGCATCAGAGAGTCGACGGTAGCAAATGGGGCGTAAAAACTAGAGGCCTAAGCGCGAAAGCAAAAACCGCGATAGAGACGGGCGACGTGACGCAAATGCTAAGATACGGCGCGGAGTACTACCACAGCGAGAACTTTAACAAACCGCAAAACAACCGTCCCGAAAAAGTAAACAACTACTCGTTTTACTTAGAGGACGCGATCAAATTTGCAGGCCTAACCGTGACTCCTGGCATCAGATACGAGCGCCACGAGCTAAAGACATATAACGGCACGGGTGCAAATATCGGCGGATACAAATACAAATTTGACGAATTTACGCCCGCTCTCGCGCTTGATTACGAGTTTATGAAAGGGCTTGGCGTATTTGCCAGCTATGCTAAAGTGTTTAGAGGACCGGACGTTATGGAGTCTATGCTAGCTAGCGGCGCTAGTAGGGGTACGGCGCTAGGATACAGAGCAAACCCTGATCTAAAGGCTACTACGGGCGATAGCTACGAGATCGGCGGACGCTACAAGGGCGAGTTTAGCGAAACGGGACACGTTAGCTTCGTAGCTAAATACTTTAAAACCAAATACAAAAATCTAATCGTAGATAATAACGCAGCAGGCGGGCGTATAAATCCGGTGCTTTATAGGATCAATGCAGGCGGCGCGGATATCGACGGCGTCGAGCTTTTGGCGAAGTTAAACCTCGATGCGCTAAGCTTAGGCGCTAGCTATACTCATCAAAAAGTAAGATATAAAGACCGCGTAAGAAACGGCAGCGGCGGCTACTACACGTCAAATATCATCGGCTACCGCGACCAGGGCGACAAATACACCTTTAACGCCGAGTATTCGATAAACGCTATCGATACGCTTGTGGGTTATAACCTTATTTATTTTGCCTCTAAAGACACGACGAGTGCCGGCAACGACGCGGCCGTGCATATCCCGAGCTACGCCGTGAGCGATATCTATCTCACTTATGCGCCAAGCAGCGGTAAATTTAAGGGGCTTGAGATAAACGCCGGCGTTTATAACGTATTTAACAAAGCCTACGTCTCGCACTCTCAAAGAATAGCCGAATATACGGGCGATGCGAACGCGATCGACTGGGAGCCGGGCAGAAACTTTAAGGTTAATGTCTCTTATAAATTTTAATTTTTATTCTAAATCTGCACTTCTGAAGGGGGTTTAAATTTGAGCCCCCGTTTTCTACTTTTTATAAATTTACTCAAATCTAGCGTTGTTTCTTTTGTTATTTGCGGAAAGGATTGTTGTTTTAAATGCGCTCAAATTCATGCAGCGTTAGTCAAGCAAGCGAAATTTACCGCGTATCGTGAAGGTAAATTTGAGAAGTTAAATTTATGGGCGCGCGGTGTTAAATTTAGCAGGTATTTTTTGGTTTTTACGGAGTTTCCGGCGAGTAAATTTGAAGTTAGATTTGACGTGACTGATTTAAAAAAGGCGAGTCTGAGTTGACCCGCCGTAGTAAATTCGGCTCCTTAAATTTAGCGTTTTCTACCCATTCTTTTTAGGTTGTCGCATGCGGACGAATCTCCGCTAAAGCACGCAGAGCGGTAGATGATTCTGGCTTTTGACTCGTCCGGTGATACGCCTAGGCCGTGTTCGTATAGTACTGCCGTATTTGTGCATGACGGGATGTCTCCTAGTTTGCAGCCTCTTTCGTATGCACTCATGGCCGCGACGTAGTCAGGCTCTTTGCCCTCGTCGCCGGAGCGGTATAAGTCGCCTAAATAGTAGCAAGATATCGCCCCTCCGTTCGTGCAAGAGGCGTTAAAGATCTCCAAAGCTTTATTTTTATCCCTGTCTACGCCAAGGCCGAATTGGTACATATTAGCTAGGTTGGTGCAAGCTAGCTGATAGTTGTTTTGGCATGCGTTATCGTAGTATTTTTGCGCCGTTTTATGGTCTTTTAGATTTTGATAGCTGATGGCTAGGTCGTTGCAAGCCGAGTAGTTACCCTTTTCGCATTTTGGCTTTAGTATCTCGATCG
>CAUQCZ010000049.1:0-7533 GCA_963516335.1 uncultured Campylobacter sp.
GGAAAACCTGGGTGCGCCATACGTCCATTCAAAATTGTTTTCATCGAGCGTCACCCCAATTATAAAACCCAGGGGCACCATGGCTCCCGGAAATTATTGATGAATTAAAATTTTTCGGGCCCCCCCCCCCCCCCAATAAAAACCGTTGTTGGTGTCAAATTTAGCCTTAAATTTAAAACGACCTGATAAAATCTCCAAGCGGCGCGGTAGCCGCGGCAAACAAAATCCAAAGGAAATCGATGCAAAGTCAAGAATGTGAAGCCCTCAAAAAGGAGTGGCAAAAAGAATGGAACGAAAAGGGCGAGAAATACGCCAAAGAGGTAAACGATATGGTGGCCTTTGCCGAGGTACACGGCTGGGATGCGTATAAAGGCGAGGAGCCCGTAGATGAGCGCGCGCATCTGGGCGAGGCGGTTTTTGCGCTGTTAAAAGAAGCCAACGAGCGCGGCGAGACGGCGAAATTTAGAGCCGATTTTCCGCCATCAAACGTCATCTTTGAGGAGCGCGAGGACGAAGCGGACGACGCTGATGAAAAGGATAAGATAGAGGACAAGCTGGGGGTCGTCGATCAAATTTGTTCTTTGCGGGGCGAGAATGCCCTTTTTGTCGTCTCGCAGAGCGAGCCTGAAGGCTGGCACAAAATGCTGTATCTGCTAGAAGGCGAGCGCGTTAGCGTTATCGCAGATGACGTCATCGCCGTGGGCAAGTCAAAGCGAAACGAAATTTACGCCCTGCTTAGGAGAGGCGAGTTCTAGCTTATAAAAGGCTACGACGGCAGGGGCGGCGGCGAGTTTATCGCGAAATTTAGCCACGACGTGGAGCTAACATACAATGAAGCTGAAGTTTTACCTTTTAACGACGGTAGCAAGGTGCTTTTGAGCTGCCACGACGGGATATTTTTGATCTCGCAAAGCGGCGCGAAGCTCATTCATCCGATCTACGAGGACGGACGGCTTTGCAAGGACGATGATGGCAGTGCTGCACTCTACATCGATATGGCCAATGCGACCCTCTCAAACGACAACGAGCTCATCGTTGCTGGCGAGCAGTGCGACGACCACATCCTGATGGATAGCGAAGGCGAGCGACTGGGCGAGATATATCCGCAAAGCTCTTATCCGCACTTTTGCCTCTTTAGCGCGGACGATACGCAGCTTATCACAAACTCCTGCCACTTCTACAACGGAGTTACGATCGGCGTGGATAGGACAGCTCTAAAGCACGGAGCGCAAATATATCGCGATAGGGATTTTACGCTAGTAGACGACGAGATGCGTGTATATGCGGGCGTAGCGACGCAGGATTTTTACATCCTGGGCGATGCATACGGCTACATCAGAGCAGTCGGCAAGGACGGGCGTAAAATTTGGCGCCACTATCTTGGCGGTACGATAAAGTCTATGGCGTTAAGCGAGGACGGGGACGTGCTATTTGTGGGTACATACGGCGGCAGGCTGCATAAGCTACGCCTAGGTGCGGGCCAAGACAGCCACACGATCGGCAACGGTAACCATAAAGAGGAATTTAGACTGATTGCTTACGAGGATAAAATTTATCGGTGGTAAATTTTGCGGCGCGCGGTATAACGGCTCAAATTTACGAGTCGGTAAAAAGCGCGCGAGCAAAAACTACGCAAATGTCAAAAATATAGGCGACGAAATCAAACATAAAGGCGCAAAACGAGCCTCTAAAACAAAGACTTAGCGCTAAAAAGCAGCGCGGCGACAAAATTTATGAATCTCGTCGCCGCAAATTTATCGGTCGTTACTCGCCGACCGTATCGGCGTCAAACGTGCCCTCAAGTATGCTTTTGATAAAAGAAACGGTCGCAAAGCGCGCGGCTGGCAAATTTATGAGCGTGTGCGGGGCATTAGGCAAGAGTAAAACTATCGCGTTTTTCTTGTCGCCGTAGGTTGTGGCGCAGTTTCCGGCGGCATTTTCGTTGCCTAGATAGCTATTTTTTTGAGAGAAATATTTATCCTGATCGCTTATTAAATTTAAAACCGGCGTATCGCTAAGCGCCGTTTTATTCTCTTTTACGAAGTAGTTCTCCTCGCACGACCAAGAGTTTATAATCTTGCCCAAAAAGTCCTTGCCGTCGTATCTGGCTACAGCCACCGCGCCTTCGCTGGTGCCGGCTAAAAACAGCTTGCTCGTATCCGCCCATTCCGTGCTTTTTAGCGCGTCCAGGGCGATTTTGATTTCGCTAGAGCGCAGCGAATGAACCTTTTCATAAATTTCCTTATCCGCAGGAGATTTGTACGTTATCCTGTTTTCTAGAGCCATACTATCAAACATAAAGCTTGCTATGCCCTCTTTTGCGAGCCACTCTTGCCATTTGTCAAGGCCTATTTTGTTGTTGATACCGGACGAGCCGTGCAGGAAAACTACTACCGGCGCTTTGGCCTGCGTCTTTGGGGCGTCTTTAAAAAGTCCGACGTAAATATCGCCGCCCGTGACGTTTTTTGGAAGCGCGATTTGAGCCTGCGCTATGCCCTTTCGGGCTGACTCGCTCGTGTGCGAGTACGCGTCGCCCGCAAACAAATGCGCCGCAAAGAGCGCAACCAATAAAGCAAAAGTTTTTCTAAACATAAGAATCCTTTATCTTGACTTTGATCGATTATATAAAAAATAGATTTAAGGCAGGCTTTTAATTTATAAAATAATCGCTAAAAAAGCAAGAAAACTCGCGGTAGTCGGCTTTTAAATTTCGGCGCTAAAACTACCTTGACCGTAGCGCGCAAAAATCGGTTATCTGCGTATTAAAAAGCCCGAATTTAGCTCCTTTTTGCCCGCTTTTGTAAAGCTAAAGCGCCGTAAAACGCGTCAAATTTGACGGCTACGGCTTAAAAATGTTTTCTAAATTTAGGCTCGCCGCTTTGGCGCCGACTATTTTTATATCGCTGCTCATCACCCACTTTTTGCCAAATTCTTGGGCTAAATTTAAGGTCGCTCCTCCCGCCTTTTTACCTGCTTGGGAAGCCGAATTCGACCGCAAACTTTCCTCCTTGATCGCCGGTCTCAAAGTCAAATTTTGCAAGATAATTTTTGGTTTTTTAGCACGGGAAAAATTTAGCGTAAGTTTTTAGTTCCATTTTTTGTTCCGTGGATTAAATTTGCGGGGCTTCGCGCTCGCTGCTAGCCCGGAGTCGCCCAGCGAAATTACGTCCAAAAATAGCTTTCTAAAACCGGTCAAATTTAAATAATGGTAAAAAGCCTGTGCATCGGCTTTTGGCTCAAATAATCAAGCGCGCAGCCTTGCAAGTTCAAGCAAAATTTATCGTTTATAGCGGCCGCGACTTCGGTCAAATTTGCCGTCCTCTGAATGCTTTAGGTAAATTTGACGCTACGGGTGCGGCGAGCTAAATTTAGCTTAGGCTTTCGCCTCTTTTAGCTTGCTTAAAAACTCTTCGATGTTGTATTTGGCGCGGTACTGCGCGCTCATGAGGTGGATGAGGATGTCGCCTAGATCGATCACGACCCAGTCGCCGGAGCTTTCGATGCCTAAAAACTGCTCGCCCTCGTCCTTTAGTCCCTCTTTTAGGTCGTCCGTTAGCGAGTAGGCGTGGCGCTCGCCCATCGTGGTGGCGATGATGACGCATTTTGCGATGTATTCGCGCCCGCTCATGTCGATAGCTTCGATGGCTTCGGCCTTTTTGGCGTCTAGGATTTTGATGATTCGTTCGATTCTTTCTTGCATGTTTTTCCTTGGTAAAATTTCGCCGCCTCGTCCGCTATGCACGGTATCATCAGGCTTTTGTCTAAATTTTGCCTGATTTGGGAGGACGAAACGGGCTCGTTTATGTTTAAAATTTTAAAATTTTCAGGCACGGCTACGTCGCCGCGGCTAGCTACGACGAAGGTTGCTAGCTTAAAGAGCTCATCTATCTCGTGCCATTTATCCAGGCTTGCTAGATGATCGGCGCCGATGATGAGGTAAAGCCGGCTTACGGCGTAAATTTGCCGTATATGCCGCACGCTTTCTATCGTCGGTACGGGGCGATTTTGCGCGATCTCGTAGTCGCTCACGCATACTTTTGTCAGCGCGCCCCAAGCCTCGTTCGCCCATCTTAGCCGAAGCAGCGGCGGAGCGGAAAACTCGCTCTTAAACGGGCTGATAAAGGTCGGCATGATGATGAGCTTATCCGCGTCTAGCCGCTCTAGTGTAGCCTTAACGATGGCGTCGTGCCCGAGATGAGGCGGGTCGAAACTACCGCCGAAAAGCGCGATTTTCATAAATTTGCCTTTAAAATTTCGGTGCAGTTTAGCGAATTTGAAGTGAATTTCGGTTGAAAATCAAAAAAATCGCCGATAAAGCGCAAATTAAATGGAGATTTTGTAAAATTTGGGGATTTTTGGGCTTTGACGGGCTTGCTTTTAGTAAGCTAGAGTTCAAATTTGCAAAGGCGGGCTTTGGGGCGGCTTAAATTTACGCGCTTAGCGACGAGCAAAGGCGGGTAAATTTAACGCGCAAAAAGCTAAAAGTACGAAAATAACCTTTCCGGGCGCCTTAAAGCGACCGGAAAATCTAGCACAAGGAGCTAAACATGGTAAAAATCGCGATCAACGGTTTTGGACGTATCGGCAGGTGCGCTGCTCGTATTATTTTAGAGCGAGACGACGTTGAGCTTGTCGCTATCAACGACACGGCGACGCGCGACATGACGCGCTATCTGCTCAAATACGACAGCGTGCACGGCGAATTTAAGCAAGACGTTAAGGTGATAAGCGATGATTTTATAGAAGTAAACGGCAAAAAGATAAGAGTTTTTTCAACAAGGGATCTAAACGAGCTGGGCTACGCAGACTACGGCGCAGACGTGGTTTTGGAGTGTACGGGCAAGTTTTTGACTACCGAAAAATGCGAGCCCTATCTAGCTCGCGGCATCAAAAAAGTCGTTATGAGTGCTCCGGCTAAAGACGACACGGCGACGTTCGTAGTCGGCGTAAATGACGATAAATACGCAGGCGAAACGATCGTCTCAAACGCAAGCTGCACCACAAACGGCCTAGCGCCCGTCGCAAAGGTACTAAACGATAAATTCGGCATCGTAAAAGGGCTCATGACCACGATCCACGCCTACACCAACGGACAGAGCCTGGTAGACGTAAAAGCTAAAGACTTCCGCCGCTCGCGCGCTGCAGCCCTAAATATCGGGCCTACGACCACCGGAGCCGCAAAAGCGATCGCAAAAGTACTTCCCGAGCTAAACGGCAAGATGCACGGACAAAGCGTGCGCGTGCCGGTCGCTAACGTCTCTATGGTCGATCTAACGGCGGTTTTAAAAAGACCTGCTAGCAAAGAGGATATAAACGAGGCGTTTAGAGCGGCTGCGGAGTCAAATTTAAGGGGAATTTTATTCGTCGATGACGATTATAGGGTTAGCAGCGACTTTTGCACGAGCGCATACAGCAGTATCGTAGCGAGCGACACTACGCAGGTCATTGCTGATGATATGGTGAAGGTCTTTGCATGGTACGACAACGAGTGGGGCTACTCGACAAGGCTTGTAGACCTAGCTAAGATCGTGGCTACGAAGTAAATTTAAAGGGTGAAAAATGAGTGAAATTTTATCGATCAACGACCTTGAGCTCGGCGGTGCGAAGGTATTTGTCAGGTGCGATTTTAACGTGCCGATGGACGAGTTTTTAAACATCACCGATGACCGTCGCATACGCTCGGCGATCCCTACGATCCGCTACTGCCTAGATAACGGCTGCAGCGTGGTTTTGGCTAGCCACCTAGGACGTCCCAAAAACGGCTTTGAGGAGAAATTCTCGCTACGAGGCGTGGCAAAGAGGCTTTCAAGGCTGCTTGATAGAGACGTGATATTTGCCGAGGACGTCGTCGGCGCGGACGCCAAAGCCAAAGTCGCCGCGCTAAAACCGGGCGAAATTTTACTTCTTGAAAATTTACGCTTTGAAAAGGGCGAAACAAAAAACGACGAGGCGCTAGCCGCCGAGCTCGCTAAATACGGCGAATTTTACATCAACGACGCGTTTGGGGTCTGCCACAGAGCACACAGTTCAGTCGAGGCGATCACTAAATTTTACGACGAGAAGCACAAGGCGGCGGGATTTTTGCTACAAAAAGAGATAAATTTCGCTCAAAATCTCATCAAACACCCCGCGCGTCCGTTTGTGGCAGTCGTCGGCGGTAGTAAGGTTAGCGGCAAGCTGCAAGCCCTGCACAACCTGCTTCCGCGCGTGGATAAGCTGATAATCGGCGGCGGCATGGCGTTTACGTTTTTAAAATCTCTGGGCGAAAATATCGGAAATTCGCTGCTTGAAGAAGATCTCATCGAGGACGCGCGAGAAATTTTACGCAAGGGCAGGGAACTCGGCGTTAAAATTTACCTGCCGGTAGACGTCGTCGCGGCTCAGACGTTTTCGGCCGAAAGCGCCGTGAAATTCGTCCCCGCGCAAGAAATACCTAGCGGCTGGATGGGGCTAGATATCGGGCCTGCGTCGATTAGGCTCTTTAAAGAGGTCATAGCCGACGCGCAAACCATCTGGTGGAACGGGCCGATGGGAGTTTTTGAGATGGATAAATTTAGCAAAGGCAGCATCAAAATGAGCCACGCCATCATCGACACTCACGCGACTACGGTCGTTGGCGGCGGCGATACGGCCGACGTCGTCGAGCGCGCCGGGGATGCCGACGAGATGACCTTTATCTCCACGGGCGGAGGTGCGAGCTTGGAGCTCATCGAGGGCAAGGAGCTACCTGGCATAAAACCGCTTAGAAAGGCCGCGGAGTGAGGTTTTTAGCAAATTTAAAGTGCAATCACACGAGAGCGAGCTTTGCTAAATACGCTGAAATTTTAGATGCAAATTTAAGCGCAAACGACGACGTGACGGTATTTCCTCCGTTTAGCGCGCTTGATCTTACGGCTCATAAATTTAAACTCGGTGCGCAAAATTTCTACCCGTGCGAAAGCGGCGCTCACACCGGCGAGATCGGTAAGGCGATGCTGGACGAGTTTGGCGTAAAAAGCGTGCTGATCGGGCACTCCGAACGGCGCGAGCTTGGCGAGAGCGAGGAGCTTTTGCGAGCTAAATTTGATTTCGCAGTAAAGGCGGGCTGGCAGATTGTCTACTGCATCGGCGAAAATTTGAGCGTAAACGAAGCAGGTCACACAAAGGAGTTTCTAGCGAATCAGCTAAAAAATATCGACCTTGGTTACGAGCAGCTGTTGATCGCCTACGAGCCAATTTGGGCGATAGGCACGGGCAAGAGCGCGAGCGCAGAGCAGATAGAGGAGATTTTAAATTTCATTCGCGAGCAGACGAGCACGCCGCTGCTTTACGGAGGTAGCGTAAATGCCGCAAATATCGGCGGAATAGCGGGTATCGCAAGCTGCGACGGGGTACTAGTAGGTACGGCGAGCTGGGACGCAACGAAATTTTTGGAGCTTATACGCGTTGTCTCGTGAGCGTCTTTTAATGAGTTGGAAATTTTAAGTCCGCGACAGGCTATGTGCCTAGTCTTGACTTAAAATTTCTGCACAACATTAAAATACATCTCACGAT
>CAUQCZ010000050.1:0-7476 GCA_963516335.1 uncultured Campylobacter sp.
CGAGACGTATGTTTTTAGCGGCGTAAACGACGATGAGATAAAATTTATAGACGCTAACGGCGCAGATATAGACGTTGCGTCTAGCGATGAGGTCGTTTTTGAAAACTCGGTTTTAACGTACGGTAAAAACGGCACGCGCACCGTCCCGCTCAAGGCAAGCGCGGCAAATTTCTCTCCCGTCTGCAAAACTTACGCTTTGAAGCAAGACGACTCCGTAAGGCTCTACAACATCAAAGTCCTATCGGCTCTGGGTAAATTTTATTATCTGCAGACTAAAAGCGGCGAGAAATTTGAGCTGGACTCAAGTCTGATAATCTCGAAACAAAAGGCGGGCGATATCCGTTAAAAGCGGTAAATAAATATAAATCAGATATCTAGCGGTGACTAACCAAAACCGCTATGCTAAAAATTTTACGCAAGCTGTAACTTGGCGGTGAATTTTGCGCAAACCGAGCAAAGATTAAAGCTAATACGGGTAGATTTTTGCTTCAAAATACGAGCCCAAATTTTAAATTTCACGCCCGATTTTGATAAAACTTCGGCAAATTCAGCCCTTTTCAAGGCGAGATTAATAAAATTTTAGATATCCTTACGAACATAAATTTGGATTTACGGGAGAAAATTAATTATGGGTTTTAAGAATATTATAGAAAGATTTGCGGTTAATTACGCCCATAATACCATGCAAAAATCTCTTTATAACGGCCTAAATATCGATATCCTAGATCAAAAATACGTAAAAACGCCGCGCGAAAATACCGAGTACATGCTTTACGCTCACGTGCCGTTTTGCCACACGTTTTGTCCGTATTGTTCGTTTCATAAGTATCACTACGAGCAGGAGCTGGCTAAAATTTATTTTGAAAATTTAAGGCAAGAAATGCGGCAGGTTAAGGCCGCGGGCTTTGATTTCGGCTCGCTTTACGTCGGCGGCGGCACGACTCTCATAAACGAACCCGAGCTTGAAAAAACGCTCGTACTGGCTAAAGAGCTTTTTAATATCAAAAACGTGTCCTGCGAAAGCGATCCAAACCACATCCAGCCAGAAAATTTAAAGAGATTTCAAGGGCTCATCGACCGCCTAAGCGTGGGCGTACAAAGCTTTGACGACGAGACGCTAAAACGCGTAGCCAGATACGAGAAATTCGGCTCTAGCGAAGCATTGCAAGAAAAGCTGAAAAAAGCTCTTGGCGTGCTGCCCGTGATGAGCCTTGATCTTATCTTTAACCTTCCTAATCAAACCAAAGAGCAGCTGTTAAACGACATCAAAATCGCAAAATCCATAGCACCCGAGCAGATCACGTTTTATCCGCTGATGAAGTCGCCTCTTACGCGCGATGCGATCGCAAAGTCGCTAGGCGTCGCGGACAGCGACAACGAGCGCGAATTTTACGAGATCATTTGCGAGAGCTTTAGCGACTATCATCAAAGCAACGCTTGGGCTTTTGGCCGAGATAGCGCGAATTTGCGCGACGAATACGTCGGCAGCCACCACGAGTACGTGGGCGTGGGTAGCGGCGCGTTTAGTTTTTTAAACGGCGAGCTGGTTATCAACGCCTTTAATCTGCTCGACTACGGCCGCCGCGTCAAAAACGGCGAAAGCCCAGTTATCGCAAAGTGCGGCTTTACGAAAAAAGAACGGCTAAAGTATATCTTCCTCACCGAGCTGTTTGACGGCGGCGTAAATATCGCCAAATACGACGAATTTAACGGCGCGAATATCAAAAAAGAGCTATTTGCGGAGCTAAATTTACTAAAGCTAGTCGGCGCTATCCACGAAGAGGGCGGCCGTATCGTGCCGACGGGATTTGGCAGGTATCTTTGCCTCGTGCTCATGCGCGATTTTTACGCGGGCATGGATAAGGTGCGCGCGATATTTAAAGACGACGCGAAGATAAAGCGCAGTAAAATTTTGCGCATAATGAGCGAAGAGACGCATGCGGACTTTGAGGACGCTCTCATCTCGCCTAGAGCCGCGGTGTAATTAGCAAACCCCGTAAATTCGGCTAAATTTAACCAAGCCTGCGCGAAAATAAGCTTTAAATTTACTCTTTTTAGCCGAATTTGCTCGGCCCGCGTCAGCTAAAGGCGCTAAAGTGCTTTAAATTTAGCCCTGCGTATCCAAAAACTCCAAAACGAATTTACAAAAAGGAAAAATATGCAGCTTCAAGATCTGCTTGGCAGACCGATCCACTCTAAAGAGGTTAAAGAGTTTTTAGCGCGGTGCGGCTTGCCGAGTAACCCGGCTCCAAATTACGATTCTTACGGTAATTTGTTTTGGGTGAGGGCAACTAATGACGAAAAAGGGGTTGATAGCGTATTTACGGGCTACGTAAGATATGCGGATATGTACGGAGAGCCCATCGGCAGTTACAATAAAGAAAAAGACCAGCTGATTTTGCACGAGATTAGCGTTTACTCCGAAAAGGCGGGCGGAAACTCGGTCGTAGATTTGCCTTTTGGTTTAAATTTAGGCGACGATAAAAAGACGATCGAGGAAAAAATAGGCAAGAAGCTCACGGGTAAATGCAAAACGGATTACGGGTTTGGCTACGACGCTTTCTTTGAGGAATTTCGTTTGATAGTGGCATTAAATTTTGACGAGAGGCTGAGCTGGATTAGGTTGTTTAAATTGGAACTGCACGAAAAAGAGCGTGCCCGCCTAAAAGCGCATCTGCGGTCGCAAAATAAAAACATAGACCCAAGCCGCATCCCCGAGATTCAAGCGCTTGGCGTCAAAACGCCTATGACGGCGTGGCGCAAACGTATGCAAGAGGGCGATGAGATGTTTTGCGAGCAGAGTATCGCGGCCGTAGAGGCGGCTCTAGCCAGCTACGCGCAAACTCTGTGCGAAGCGACGCAAAAGAAAAGCGCCTCAGCCGTCTATAGCCGCACCGCAAAGCTCGTAAAAGCCCTAAATAAAATCAACGACAAATACGGCTTCATAGAGACCGTGGAGCGCGAGGAGCTGTGGGGGTGGATAGACGCGCTCGTGCGTAAAACGGGGCTAGAGTTGGGCGAGGACGTAGATATAACCGAGGAGTGGCGCGAGTGGTAGATAAAGGGCTCGTAAAGGAGACCAAAAAGCCTTTGCCGGAGCGAGGCTAGGCGGCAGCATAGGGCTGAGCGAGGCCGACGCCACCGACGACTACGCCTGGACGGAGGAAATAACGCGCCGCAAAGCGCAAGACGAATGTCAAGGTTGGCGCAAGATATCTGCCCAAAATTTAAACAAATATAGCGTAGGGCCTGCTTTTTTCGACGCCCGAGGGACGTGCTTTGCTTGCCTGCGTTTTTGATTGCCGATTTAAGAGGCGAGTACCGTTTTGATTTGAAATTTACCTTTACTCGTCTTACCGACTATACTTTGTCGCAGTTTAGCCTTCTAAACGATAACCAAAAGCAAGCAGTCGGGGACTATCTGCGTTACAAATATGCAAACGGCCTAATCCGCGACAAAAAGCGCTCGCAAAAGCCCTTAAATTTTGGGGCGAAACTTGGCCGAATTTAAAGTCCAAATAAACCGCCGCGACGCGGTATAAATTTGCTAAAATCCCGCGAAATTTGATTAAATTTGCGGGATTTGGCGCGGTCGCGCCGTCAAATTTACGCTGTTTTTGCAGGCTGAGCAAACGGATTTAAATTTAACATCAAATCTACCCGCCGCCCAAGCTTGTTTAAATTTAATTTATGCTAAATTTCGCCCCGAAAGCGACCTTGCGGGCGCAAATTTTATCAAAGGCGAAGCGGTGGATACGGATAAATTTTTAAGCGAAATTTGGGGCGCTCTTAAGCTATTTTTAGACCCTAAAACGGAAATTCTCGCAGACGAGCGAAGTCTCGCCGTTTTACTCGCAGCAGATGCGGAGAATTTTTATAGATTTATGGCGCTAAAGGAGTTTAGGGATATCCTGCATGCGCTTGGGCTAAAAGCCGATATATACAGCCTTCAGTGCGCTCAGCTAGGCGCGATAAATGCTCTAAAATCTGCTAAAATCTCAAAATCAAAACTCCTTGCCGCCCTAGAAATCCTGCAAACCGAAAACATAATCTCCGCCGCGCATTTTAAGCGGCTTTCGGGGTTTTTGTGGGCCCTCGGCGCGGATTTGACCGCAGGGAACGAGCAAGAGGGCTCAAATTTTAAAAAATCAGACGTCTTTCACCAAAAAATAGACGCGCTAAACGACATCTGCGAGCGAATTTTATCGCTAAACCCGAGCGCGGACGTCATAAACGCGGCGACAAAAGCGCGGCAAAAAGCGCACGAGCTAGAGTTTAACGTCGTGGTCACGGGCGTCATAAACGCGGGCAAATCAACCCTGCTAAACGCGCTGCTGGGCAAGAAAATCCTAGGCGCTTCAAATGTGCCGGAGACTGTAAATTTAACCGTGCTAAAGTATGCGCCCGAGCCTTTTGTAAGGGTAAATTTTTGGAGCGAGGCGGAACTAAAAGAGCTTGGAATAGCGCAAGATAAAGATGACGAAATAGCCGAAATCTACGGCGGCGTGGGCGTCAAATTTGAGAGCGAAACGGCGCAAAATTTAAACGTCAAATTTAACGCGGACGGCGAACTATCGGCTAAATTTCAAAGTCCTGACGCGAGTCAAATTTGCTCCGAACCGCCGGCTAGCAAGACCGTCAAAACGGACGAGATCAAGCGCTATACCTCGGCGGACTCAAAATACGCCAAATTCGTAAAAAGCGTCGAGCTTTACGAAAATTTGGAGCTTTTAAAAGATAACGTGCGCATCATCGACACGCCCGGCATCGACGATGCGGTGGCTGCGCGCGAGGAGTTAGTGCGGCGATTTATGCGGGAGTGCGATCTGATGGTGCACCTGATGAACGTCTCGCAAAGTGCCACGCAAAAGGATCTGGACTTCATCGTCTCAAGCCTGCAAAACTCCCATGCCGTGAGGCTTGCCGTGCTGCTCACGCACGCGGACGTGTTAAAGCAGGGCGAGCTAAACGAGGTCGCCGCCTACGCCAAAAAGAGCGTCGAGGAGCGTACGCGCGGTCTTGGCGTCGGGGCTGAGTTTTTCGCCGTGAGCGCTAAAAGCTACTTTGAGGGCGGGCAAAACAGCGGCGTCGAGGAGTTTAAGGAGTATCTTTACGAGACGCTTTTTGGGCAAAATAGCCAAAAATCTCGCCTTGGTATCGAGGCATATAAAAAGGAGCTCGGCCGCGTCTGCGCGCAGTTTGCGGCGGATACGCAAAGCGAGATTTTAAAACTAACGGGTTCAAATTTGAGCTTGTCGCAAAGGCTTTCTGAACTAAACGAGCAAAAAGCCGCGCTAGCTAGCCGCCTAGAGGACGTGAGGGGCGCGGTAAAAGAGGAGCTAGAGCGCCTAGATACGGCCAAAACTGCGGCTAGCTATGAGCTGGGCCTAAGGTCGCTAGCGCAAACGTTAAAGCAGCGCGTCGCGGATGACGTAAACTACGCGGTCTCTAAAAAACAAAAGATCGATCCGCAGCGTCTAGGCCGCATCGCGCAAACGACGATCAAAGACGGCGTCATAGTCCTGATGCGTCAAAACCGCAACGAAATCGTACGACAAATCGCCGCGTGCGCGCAAAATATCGCGCTAAAATTCGGCGAATTTGAGGGCAAAACGGCGGCCGTCGAGGTCTTTAGCATAAACGACTATCTAAACTCAAAAGGTATAAGCTTAGAGTGCTCCCAGGTCGCGGACGCGGTGATTAGCGCGGCAAACTCGGGCGCTCAAGGCATACCCGAAGCCGCTAAAGTAGCCGCGGAGGAGTTTTTGGGCACCCAGAGGATCAAAAATTTCGTTTTCGAGCTTAGCGAATTTGAAAAAAGCGAGTTTAAAAAGCAGATCGAAGCTGCGCTAAAAGATAAAGAAAAGGCGCTCGCAATCAGCGAAGAGGCGCTAAAAATCGAGCTTGTCCAGCTAGCGAAAGCTAGCGGGCGGGACTCGCGCGAGCTAGAGCGACTAAACTCGCAAAGCGAGGCGATAAATGCTATAAATTTGGAGCTGCAAAGTGTTTGAGGAGTTTATAAACGCGTATAAAACGCGGTATTTTAAGATATTTTCGGACGATTTTCACGGGCGATTTAGACGGCTGCAAAACGAGCTAACCGAGCCCAAATTTCACCCCAGCGCCGAGCTAAAACAGGAGCTAAATAAACTCGATCTGTTTTTATCCGGCTCGCTTACGGTCGCTATCGTCGGCCAGTTTTCTAGCGGCAAATCTACGTTTTTAAACGCGCTTTTGGGTAGCGAGATTTTACCGTCGGGTCTAACTCCCGTGACCTCAAAGCCGACCTTTATCAGATACGGCGCCGCGCCCGGACTTAGCGTGCTTTACGAAAACGGCAAGCAGCTGTATCTAGGCGTCGAGGAGATCTCGCGATTTGTCGATCAGCGCGTGTTTGGCGATGACGTGAGCAGGCTTTGCGTTTATGCGCCCTCTGAAATTTTAAAGTCGGTAAATTTCGTCGATACGCCCGGGCTAAACTCGCTCTCAAAGGCCGATACCGCCGTCACGCACGAGGTGCTAAAAGACGTCGCGGGCGTCATCTGGCTAAGCCTCGCCGACAATGCCGCGCGCGCTAGCGAAGCCGCGCAGATAGAGGAGTTTTTGGCTGGCGGGGGCAAAACGGCGATCTGTTTGCTAAATCAAAAAGATAAGCTAAGCCAGGACGAGCTTGAGCGGCTCAAAACTCACGCGCAGGCCACATACGGGCGGTTTTTTGAGCGCATTATCGCAGTTTCCGCCAAGCAAGCCGTAAAAGCCCAAGCTGCGGGCGATGCGGTACTTTTGGCGGAGTCAAATTTTAGCGCGGCGATAAGCGCTATCCGCGAGCTTTTTGGCGGCGAAGAGATAAAAGAAAAATTCGTGCGCGAAAAGTGCGCTATGCTAGTTGCCGTAAACGCTGCTCAGCACGAAAGGATCGCTAAAATTTACGAAAAAGCGGGCGAGATAATCTCCAAATTCGACGCCGAGCTGGAGTCAAATTTAAAAGCCGTGCAAGAAAATTTTAAACCGAAAATCGAGCTAGCCTTTAACGAGCTAAAACACGTCGCAAAGCTCGTCGCAGACGAGATCCTAGCCAGCCTAAAAAGCGAGAAAAAGTATAAATACGCGCCGCGAAAAACGCTGCTAAAGGGCGAGTACTTTGAAGCTAGCACGTATGAGGCGGTGGATTTTGACAGCGACGAGGTGTTTTCAAAACTCATCTACAACGACGTGAAATTCGCCAAATTTTTTAGAACGTACAAGCGGGGTTTAAGCGCACTGCAGGAGGAAATCGGCGCGGCGCTGGATGAAATTTACGCTCGGCTGGAGCGCGAGTTTATGATTTATAAAGCCGAATTCCAAAACGCGCAAAAAGAGGACGAAACGCACTCCGATACCCTGTTTGCCGACGTTAGGACGTATGCGGGGCAGGTGTATAGTACGTTTTTGCGAGACTATGAGACGGCGAAATTTAAAGGGCTGCAAAAGACGGCG
>CAUQCZ010000051.1:0-7370 GCA_963516335.1 uncultured Campylobacter sp.
CGCCAAGGCCTATGTGACGCTCGAGCCCTGCGCTCACCGCGGCAAAACTCCGCCTTGCGCCGAGCTTTTAAAGCGGCTAAAATTTGCCGAAGTCGTTATCGCTAGAGGCGACGAAAACGCCGTAGCAAGCGGCGGCGCGCACATCTTGCAAAGCGGCGGCGTAGCGGTCAAATTTGACGTACTAAGGCAGAGGGCGGACGATCTGGTTGAGCCGTTTTTATCGTGGCAGAAGGGGAATTTTAGCTTTTTCAAGCTCGCTCTTAGCGCAAACGGCGTCGCAGCGGGTACCGCACAGAGTAAAATCATCTCAAATCTAGCTAGCCGCACCCACTCTCACCGCCTGCGCAGCGTAGCCGAGCTGCTAGTTATCGGCGGTGCCACCGTCCGCGCAGACTGCCCGATACTCGATACCAGGCTGATAGAGGGCGGCAAAAACCCAAACGTGATGATCTACTCGCGCGAGCAGGAGTTTGACGCGACTATACCGCTTTTTGGCGTGGCTGGCAGGAGCGTGCGCGTAACAAGCGACATAAATGAAGCTTTCGCGCCGCGCTTAACGATGTTTGAAGGCGGCGAAAACGCACTCAAAGCCCTAGACGAACGCGTAAAATGGCTGTTGCTCTATCGCTCGAGCGAGTTTTTGGACGCGCCCGCAGCGAGGTTAAATTTAAAGCTTAAGCCGCTATTTCACGGTGAGCTTGGCGGCGACGTTTACGGGTGGTATAAATTTGGGCGGAGTTTATAAATTATTTTCAAAATCCAGTTACGCGCAGCATTTTATAAAACGAGGAGATTTATATGCGATTGAGCTTTGGTAAAAGCCTTGGCGGGGGATTTAGGATTTATTCAAGTCAAAGCTTTGGGGCAAAAAAGATGACGCAGGCGCAAATTGCCGCAGCCAAAAAGGAGCAATTTTTAAAAAACGTAGCTCAGGCTTCTAAATTTTGCTTAGGCGATTTTTTTGCAAAGATGCGGATATGACGTAAAAACGGTAACATACGCCGCAAATAACGATTTTGGATTAAAAAGCTCGGATTTTTTCAAAATAAGCGAAAATAGCGCGTCGTTTGATAGGCTCGTAGAGATACAAAAAGAAATAGGCACCGAAATCCAAAAGATAAATTTTTCAGGAGCGCTATCTGCTAAAAGGCGCGAACGGCTGACTGATTTGGCGTTTGAAATCGACGATATGCTAGGCAAGGCCTGCGCCGAAACGAATCCTAATGAAGCTATCCTACAAACCATAGCTCAAAAACGCCAAAAAAGCTATGAGGATATCAAAAGCGAATGCAATAAAGCCGTTATGTCGCCGTTTAAAAAAATAATTTTCGGCATCGCTTTTGGGATTAGCGGATTTTTGGCTTTTGCCGGCGCGATGGCGCTTGCGTCAAACCATACAAGCTTGCTAGAGTTTATTGCGGTGTTTATCTTGTTTTTTATGCCGCTAGTAGCTACGTTTATCTTATATAAAAAGCAAACGGCAAAACCTAGAATTTAAGATAAAGTTAGCGCCAGTATTTTGCGTACGGTAGATTACGCAAATATTTAAAAACGCGACTACGCCGTCTTTTTAACGAAATATTTTATAAATTTGCGCTATGATTTTATAAATTTAAAGGAGAAAAATGAAAGAGATAACGCTAAACGGAGCGAAATTTAAGGTCGCGGCAAATACGATGGAGGAGCTAAAAAATGAGGCTTTGGGCGATAAAAACGGCGAAATGTATAAATTTCTAGCTAAATTTAACGCGAGCGAGCCTGATATCTTTATCCTAGACGGCTTTGCGACGAAGGAAAATTTGGAGATAAAAGAGGGTTCAAATGTAGTATTTATCAGGCGCGGCGTGATGCCTGGACGCGAAGTGCTAAAAGCTATGATCGCCTCCAGAAACAGCCCCGAGCTAAACACGGCGCTGGCTGGCGGCTGCGTGGGCGTGGCGGGGCTGGGCGGTCTTGGCTCAAATATCGCGCTAAGCCTAGCTCGCACAGGCGTCGCCAAGCTCGTGCTGGCCGACTTTGACGTCGTGGAGCCTAGCAACCTAAACCGCCAGCAGTACTTCGTCCGCCACATCGGCATGAAAAAAACCGACGCCCTAAAAGAGCTCATCGCCGAGGTAAATCCATTTGTCGAGGTCGTGACGCACGACGTGACGCTAACTGCCGCCAACGTCGCCGAGATTTTCGCGCCGTGCGGCGTCATCTGCGAGGCGTTTGACAATGTCGCGGGCAAGGCGATGATGGTAAACGAGGCGGGTGCGAGTCTGCGGGATAAAAAGATTGTCGGGGCGTCTGGCATGGCGGGGCACTTTAGCTCAAATCTCATAAAAACGGTCAAATTTGCGCGAAACGTCTATCTGTGCGGCGATTTGCAAAATGCCGCGGGCGTAGGGCAGGGGCTCATGGCCGCGCGCGTGGCGATCTGCGCAAATCACGAGGCAAACCTTGCCATCAGGCTTTTGATGGGGCTTGAGGAGGTTTAGTTTTTCGTTATTTGCGCAGGCGGAGTTTGTAAAACCGGCCGCTAGCTTTACTTTTGCCGTTTTTTGCGTTTTAAAAGGCGACCGACGCGGCAAAATAGACCCGTAAATTTAGCCAGGCCGTCTTGTATAAATTTAGCCAGCACCGTCCGTGCGTAATTTTTGGGCTAAAATTTAAAAACTAAAAAATACTAAATTCGCTTTTCTTAAGCAGTTTTTGCGAAGGCTAAATTTAGGCGAGCGCCTTTAAACGGTGTGCGTTTTACTCGTACGCTAAATTTAAATTTTTACCGATTTTTGCTAACTCGCTTAAAATTTTAGAGAGTTATAAGCCGTGCTTGCAAGCTACGTTTATATGGCCCTGATTTATTTTGACTTGCGCCGCTACGCGTAAATACCGACGGGATAGGGTATTGGCTTGTGGCGACGGATTAGCGACTTAACAAACATACGCTTTTAGCTTGCGCTGCTTTGATTTTTGCTTTATTTTGCCGTGCGGTACGTATCGTTTGAAGCGTGCGAAAGGGGCGGATGATTCGTATCCGTCGTTTAGTAAGTTCGGCTTTTTAAGGATCGGTCTTGAGTTTACTTTTTAAATTTACCGTAAATCCGGCGTCCAGGCGTAAAAACCGACCCGAATAAATTTATAATCCCGACCAAAGCCGTTTGACCGAGATTAGAGAGCTATTTCCCGGCCGTTAGCATCGTCTTTAGTATGCGCTTACCGACCTCGACGCCTGGCTGATCGTAGGTGTTTATGCCTAGCATTATGCCCGTAGCCGACGTGAGAAGCTCAAAATAATAAATCAAAAATCCCGCGCTCGCTTCATCTAACCGCTCAAGCTCGATGACGTCTACGCTGATGCCTTCTTGCACGAGCGCATGCATGGTGGCGCTACACTGGGCGTTGATTAGCTCGCCCAAATTTAGCCCGTTTACGAAGTCGCAGCCCTCAAGGCCGTTTAGGCTAATGCTCGGTATAGCAGTGTTTGCGTCCGCGGCTACCTTGATGAAGCTTACCGTTTTATCCTTCACGCCGTCCATGATGAGCTGTAAAAAGCTGTGCTGGTCGCGCGAGCCGATGAGTCCGACGGGCGTGAGTCCGTAGCGTTTGTAGCCCTTTTTCTTGCCCAGGCTCTCCGCCCACAGCTGCACGTACCAGTCGTTAAACTCCAAAAATCTCTCGCCGTAGCTAAATATCACGTTGATCTTGGCGTTTTTGTGCGTCGCGTAGTGGTAGGCTTTTTGTAGTAGCGTATCGTCGCCGTCCTCTAAAAAACGCTTTTTACACGCCCGCGCGCCTTCTAGCAGCGCCGCCGCGTCGTATCCGCATAGCATTAGCGGCACGAGTCCGATCGCGCTAAGCACGCTAAATCTGCCGCCGACGTTTTTAGGTATATTAAAAAATTTGATACCGTTTTGCTTGGCGTAGGCTTCTAGCGGCGAGGCGGGGTCAGTGATGACTATAAAATTTGCGCTCAAATTTGAGGGTTTAAAGTGCTCCAAAATGCACTTAAAAAGAGTAATCGTCTCGATCGTGGTGCCTGATTTTGACGAGATGATAAAAAGCGTTTCGTCAAATTTGATGCTCTCGCAAACGCTCTCAAAGCTAAAGGCGTCTACGTTATCGAGAAAATAAAGCTCTCGCTCGCGGCTCCTTTTTGCGCTTGAAAGCATCGTTTTTAGCGCCTTGACGCCTAGGCTGCTGCCGCCGATGCCTACTAGCACGACGCTTTTTACGTGCGCGAGCGTCGTTTCAAATTCGGCGATTTTGCTTAGTAAATTTGCGCCGATTTCTGGTAGGTGATAGTAGCCGATCTCGCCGCCTTTTAGCTCGTCGTTCATGCGTTTGGCATAGGAGCCGATCGCGCTTAGCGGAGTACGCTCGAAAAATAGCTCATTTTTTAGCATTTTTGCCTAGCTCGTAGAAGAAATTGGTCGCCTGTACGAAGCCCTCGACGCTACCGCAGTCAAAGCGCTTGCCTTTAAATTTATACGCTAGCACCATACCGTCTTTGGCTTGCTCTTTTAGCGCGTCGGTGATTTGCACTTCGCCATTCTTGCCGGGCTTGGTGCGCTCCAGGATCGTGAAAATATCAGGCGTCAGTATATATCGGCCGATGACGGCTAGGTTGCTCGGAGCTTCTTTGGGGTCTGGTTTTTCGACCATGTCGCTAACCATCAGCAGATCGTCCTCGATCGCGCGACCCGTGACGATGCCGTAGTTTTTGCTCTGTTCGATCGGCACTTCCATCACCGCGACGATGCTGCAGCGGTACTTCTCGTATATTTTTACCATTTGAGATAGCACGCCTTCGCCCTCTTCGTTGATGCACAGATCATCGGCCAGTACCACGCCAAAAGGCTCGTCTCGCACGAGGACTTTGCCCGTGTGAATGGCGTTGCCTAGGCCTCTCATGCTCTCTTGGCGCGTGAATGAAAACGTGCAACGCGCCATTAGCTCTCTAATCTCGGTTAGCAGGTGTTCTTTGTTTGTGCCAGAGATTTGATGCTCTAGCTCGTAGCTGATATCAAAATAATCCTCCAGCGCGCGTTTGCCGCGGCCCGTGATAAACGCCATGTTTTTCATACCGGCCTCCAGCGCCTCGTCCACGCCGTAGTGGATCAGCGGTTTTGTGAGGATCGGCAGCATCTCTTTTGGCAGCGATTTGGTCGCAGGCAAAAATCTCGTGCCGTAGCCCGCAGCCGGAAATAAACAAGTTTGTATCATGATTTTCCTTTTGATTTTTTAGGAGATTATAGCGAGTTTTGGCTTATATGGAGTATTAGGGAGCGGTTTTGAGCGGTCAAATTTGGCTAAATTTAATTTTGCCGGCCGAGACCCGAGTCTTGAAAACGTGAAATTTAACTCCATCAAATTTAAAAACCAAATTTAGCGCCTTAAAATTGCGGGTCTGGGTGAGTAAAATTTTAATTAAAGCTAAATATAGGGCGCAAATTTATGAGTTTAAAATGCGCCGAATTTATAAAGCAAATTTAACCGCCGGGCGGCGGAAAATTTATATCCCTCTAAACGCCGCCTTCGCGTTTTCTAGGTCGTTTGCGTCAGGGTGAGTTGCGGCTCTAGCCCATCTGGCTTCGCGCTCAGGAGTTACGGCGTAGCGCGGATCGTGCGGCATCGCTTCGCCCATTTTGCGTAGTTGCTCGATGACCTTTGGATCGATCGCGCCTTGGCAGTAAAACTCGCGTAAAATTTCATTTTCGCCCTCGCGCAATACGACTTTTGCCTTTTCTAGGCAGTTCATCGCGTGCTCGTGCTCGGGATCCATGCCAAGCGTCATAAATACGCCCGTTTTCTTGCCCTTTATCTTGCTTAAAAAGCGTTTAAATTTAGGCTCCGCGTCGCCCTTATCGACGTAAAATCCAATCGCGATAAAGTCGTAACCGTCCAAATTTAGGTGCAGATCCTCGGTAAATTTGACCGCCTCACAGCCAAGCTCGTTTGCGATGGCAAGACCGACTTTCTCGGTATTTCCAGTCGCGCTCGTGTAGATAACTATTTTTTTCATTCAAAGTCCTTTTGTGAGATATTTGCTACTTCGGTGCCGATAGAGTTGCCCCAAAATACGCCGTCTGTGGTGTAGTTTAAAAAGCCGTTTTCTATGCGCATATAGCCTTTGTTTTCGCATTTTTTGAAAAATTCCGTTAGCGCGCTAAAGGTCTCGCCCTTAACTAGGCTTTTAACCTGCGCGAGGTCGATTTTAGGGTACATAAAGAGGCTTTTTAGCCGTGCCTCGGCGCGCTGTTTGTCGTCTACTTTGTTTATCATACGCACTTTTTCTTTAGCGTTATAGATGTCGTAGTAGCCTAGCCTTCCGCCAGAGCCTCTTCCTAGCGGCAGGATATCGGCGCCTTGGTGGCTTAGGCGGATATACTGATAGCGGTCGCGGCCGATGCGGTTAAATTTAGTATGCTCTAGCACCTCGTAGTTGCCAGTACCTAGCAGCTTTTCAAAGAAAGCATTGTGTAGTTCGTGCTCGTAGTTCACGTCGTAGTAGTCTTGCGAGACCGTCTTTGCGAGCTGCGATTTTTCAAAAAGCTGAAGCGAATAAAAGCTCGTGCTGTCGATCTTTAGCTCATCTATTAGGTGCGCGTCTTCTAGCACCTCGTCTATCGTTTGCTCCGGGTAGTTAAAGATAACGTCCGTGCAAACCATGCCGCTAAAATTTTGCCTGATCATTTTTAGGTGCTCTATCGCGCCTTTTTTGTCGTGGACGCGGTTTAGCAGTTTGCGGCCTTTGTCCGAAAACGTCTGCACGCCGATGCTAAAGCGGTTTACGCCTAGGCTTTCTAGTAGGCGCACTTTGCTTAAATTTAGATTGTGCAGAGTGCTCTCTAGGCTCAATTCGCAGTCCTCGGCGATATTAAAATTTAAGCGCAGAGCCGTGATAATCGGTTCTAGGTGCTTTTCTTTTAGTATCGTAGGAGTTCCGCCGCCAAAATAGACGCTGCGGATATTTTTAGCTTGCAGATACGGGAATTTACCGTATTTTTCTATCTCACCCAGCAGATACTGCGCGTAGCTATCTAGCTCGTCCTCTAGCTTCGTGCGGTTCATCGAGCAAAACGAGCAGATATTATCGCAAAAAGGCACGTGGATATAGATTACGCCGTCCTTTTGCGCCGGCAGCTCCTCGTTTAGAAATTTCTCGACCTCGGCGTTAGTCGCCATTTTTATTTTTTTGGGACGCGTCGGTCCTGCGTGCCCCTTTTGTCTGGTTTCAAACATTTCGCGCCGCCGCTAGCTTTCTATACTATTTACTATATTTATGACTTCGTCGCGCAGGCTCTCGACCGTTAGCTCGGCTTTTTTCTCAAACGGCACGAACACTTCGCCCTCATCGCAGACGATATGCATGCCCTCCTCGGTGA
>CAUQCZ010000052.1:0-7037 GCA_963516335.1 uncultured Campylobacter sp.
CGGAAAAACCGCTAAAAACGCTCATCTACGACAGCTGGTTTGACAACTATTTGGGCGCTTTGGCGCTCGTGCGCGTCTATGACGGCGAGCTAAAGAAAAACGACGAAATCCTAGTCATGAGCACGGGCAAAAAACACATCGTGCTAGATCTCATGTATCCAAACCCGATCGCGCCGATAAAAACGGCAAATTTGGGCGCGGGTGAGGTCGGCATCGTGGTGCTAGGGCTAAAAAACGTCAGCGACGTGCAGGTAGGCGATACCATCACGCTAGCTCGTAACCCCGTAAAAGAGCCCGTAGGCGGCTTTGAGCGGGCTAAGCCGTTCGTATTTGCGGGGCTTTATCCGATCGAAACGGATAAATTTGAGGATCTGCGCGACGCTCTGGATAAACTAAAGCTAAACGACAGCTCCATTAGCTACGAGCCGGAGACCTCGGTCGCGCTTGGATTTGGCTTTCGCGTCGGCTTTTTGGGACTGCTGCATATGGAGGTTATCAAGGAGCGTTTGGAGCGCGAATTTGACCTCGATCTCATCGCCACGGCTCCGACCGTAACCTACGAAGTAGTGCAAACCGACGGTCAAATTTTACGTATCCAAAACCCTAGCCAGCTCCCGCCGGTCAATAAAATAGAGCACGTCAAAGAGCCCTACGTCAAGTCCACGATCATCACTCCAAGCGAGTTTTTGGGTAACATCATCACGCTGCTAAACAACCGCCGCGCCGTGCAAACCAAGATGGACTACATCACGCCCGAGCGCGTGCTGCTCGAGTACGACATCCCGATGAACGAGATCGTGATGGACTTTTACGACAAGCTAAAATCGAGCACCAAAGGCTACGCGAGCTTTGATTACGAGCCTAGCGACTACCGCGTGGGCGATCTGGTGAAGCTTGATATCAAGGTCGCGGGCGAGACCGTGGACGCGCTCTCCATCATCGTGCCCGAAAGCAAAGCCCAGTCCAAAGGACGCGACTTCGTCAAAGCTATGAAAGAGATCGTGCCGCGCCAGCTCTTTGAGGTTGCGATACAAGCCAGCATCGGTAACAAAGTCATCGCCCGCGAAACGGTAAAATCTATGGGCAAAAACGTAACCGCCAAGTGCTACGGCGGCGATATCACGCGTAAGCGCAAGCTACTTGAGAAGCAAAAAGAGGGCAAAAAGCGCATGAAAGCCATCGGCAAGGTAAATTTGCCGCAAGAGGCGTTTTTAAGCGTTTTAAAAATAGACTAGCGGCGTTTTGCGAGCGTTTTGCGGAGTTATTCGCTACGCTCGCGGCCGCTTTTCATTATCTCACGGTCAAATTTGAGCTCAAATTTACAAATTTGACCCTCCCATACCCGCGCCTTAAAAATGCTAAATTTGACGCTATCTCCGCTTTTAAAATCTCAAAAATCAAATTTAATAAAATTTATACAAATTTCCAATTTCCCCCAAATTTTACGCAAATTTGGAAATTTATCTCAAATTTGGATAGAATTTTGCTTGCGCGATGTAAAATTTACGAAAGGATTTTTATGAAAAATTTTATACTTTTATTTGCGGCGTTCCTTTTTACGGGATGTTTCGGGCTGTTTGAGAGCTCGCCGGAGGTCGCTCAAACCGAGGGTGGCAACGCCAAAGGCTACAAAGAAGTGATGCGTATCAAAGCAGACTGCTCCTCGTGCGCTAGCGGCGGCCAAGACATCAAGATAAACGGCACGGACTACACCGGCGATGTCGCGATAAAATGCTGCATCGCTCAAAGCAGGATCGACACGGGCGCGGCTATCAAAAAAGTCTATATCCACAAAGTAGCCGACGAAAGAGCAGCTGATAGCGGCATAAAATTTATCTCCAAAAACGGCGCGAAAATGCTCTATCCAAAAGAGCGCCTTGAAAAGCTTTTTCATCTTTTCTTACAAGACGAGCTGCTAAACCGCGGCATCATGGTCGTGGATAGCCAGACCTCGCCTTATACCTACCGCGTGGATTTTGCGTTTACCGACTACGCAGCGTCGTATAGCGAGCCGTCGCAGTATCTAAGCGCGGCGATGAAAGGCAAACTAGGCGTCAAAAACATAAACAAAACCCGCGTGCTAAATATCTCCACCAGACAAGACGTGCGCAAACTCGAGGCCGAGGATACGCAGGATTTTAATCTCTACGTCTACCTTCTGGTTAAACAAGCCGCCAACAAAGCCGCCGAAGAGATATCAAAACTATAAAGGAAAAATATGAAAAATTTAGCTTTTTTCGCCCTTGCCGCCGCACTTTTTGCCGCAGTCATGAGCGGATGTTCGCAGCGCAGTTCGGTGTTAAATTTAACCCCGTATCAATCAACCTCAAACCAGATGGGATACCAAAAAAATATCCGAATAAATAGCATCGAGGATGCTCGCGCCAACAAAAGCATCGTCGCCACGATCACGGGCAGTAACGGCGACGTCAAAGAGTATGTCACGCTACAAAACAGTATCGAGGGCTGGCTACAAGACGGCCTTAGCACCGAGCTAAAGCGTCTCGGGGCAAATTTGAGCGACTTTGGCGATGTCGTCGTGGACGTGAGGATCGTCGAGCTTAAAGCAAATCTAAGCGGCTACTCCACCGACAACCTAAAAGGCTCGGCAAAGCTTGCGATAACGGTGCACAGAGGCGATCAAACCATCACTAAAAACGTCTCGCAGGAGCAGACTAAATTTGCCCCGATCCACACGAGCAGCGCGTTTAAAAGCTTTTTTGACGAGCTACTACAAGACATCGTAAAACGCGCGGCGATCCAGATCCTAAAAAGCTGATGAGATGCGCTAACTGCGGGCATCTGAGTCTGGGCGTGATCTGTAAAATTTGCAAAGATCACCTGCTCTCCTCGCCCGCAAGGACGCGCGTTTTGGACGGCGATTTTAAAATTTACAGCTTTTTTGATTACTCCGAGATTAAAAATTTACTCCACTCAAAGCACCTATTTCACGGCTCTTTCGTTTACGGCGCGCTTGCAAATTTGAGTTTTAAAATTTTTGCTGGCAAATTTAGCTTCGGCTCGCCCGTAAACGCCGTGCCGATCGACGATAGAGCTGCCAGCGGCTACTCGCATACGGCGATCTTGTCTCGCGCGTTAAAAAGCGCGGAAATCCGTCCGCTTTACGCCTGTTTGCACGCAGGCTCAAACGTCAGCTATCACGGCAAAGACCTAGCCTTTCGCCTAAAAAATCCGCGAAATTTTAAGCTCTTAAAAATGCCCAAATTTCCAGTTATTTTAGTGGATGATATCGTGACTACCGGCACGACGATAGATGAAGCCAGACGGACGCTGCAAAAAGCAGGCTGCGAGGTACTTTTTGCGTTGACGCTTGCGGATGCGAGGTATTAAATTAAATTTTAATCAAATTTAAGCTAGAATCAGGCAGTAAATTTTAAGGATAAAAATGGAAGAAAATCTACTCAATCAAAATCAAGACATCCAAGCCGTCGATATCGAGGAGTCGATAAAAACGAGCTACCTCGACTACTCGATGAGCGTCATAGTCGGTCGCGCCCTGCCAGATGTCAGAGACGGCCTAAAGCCCGTTCATAGACGCATCCTATACGCGATGAACAACCTAGGAGTCGGCAGCCGCAGCCCGTATATGAAGTCCGCGCGTATTGTTGGCGAGACTATGGGTAAATATCACCCGCACGGCAATCTAGCCATCTACGATGCGCTCGTGCGTATGGCGCAGAAATTTTCCATGCGCTATCCGACTGTCGACGGCCAAGGAAACTTCGGCTCCATCGACGGCGACGGCGCAGCAGCAGAGCGTTATACCGAAGCTAGGATGACTAATCTTACCGAAGAAATTTTACGCGATATCGAAAAAGACACGGTTGATTTTATCCCAAACTACGACGACAGAGAGACCGAGCCAGATGTCCTACCTAGCCGCGTACCAAATTTGCTGCTAAACGGCTCTAGCGGTATCGCCGTCGGTATGGCGACGAATATCCCGCCGCACAGCCTTGACGAGCTAATCGACGGGCTTTTGCTCGTGCTTGAAAATAAAAACGCGACGCTAGAAGAGGTGATGCAGTACATAAAAGGGCCTGATTTCCCAACGGGCGGGATAATATTTGGCAAAAAAGGCATCATCGAGGCCTACCGCACGGGACGAGGACGCGTCAAACTACGCGCCAAAACTCATATCGAAAAAAAGCCGAACAAAGACGTCATCGTCGTCGACGAGCTACCGTATCAGACGAACAAAGCCCGTCTGATCGAGCAAATCGCCGAGCTGGTCAAAGAAAAACAGATCGAAGGCATCAGCGAAGTGCGCGACGAGTCCGATAAAGACGGTATCCGAGTCGTCATCGAGCTAAAACGCGATGCGATGAGCGATATCGTGCTAAACAATCTCTTTAAATCCACGACGATGGAAAGCACCTTTGGCGTCATAATGCTGGCGATAAACAACAAAGAGCCGAAGGTATTTAACCTAATCGAGCTTTTGAAACTATTTTTAAATCACAGAAAAACCGTCATCATCCGCCGCACGATATTCGACCTAGAAAAAGCTCGCGCTAGAGCGCATATTTTAGAGGGCTTAAAGATCGCGCTAGATAATATCGACGAGGTGATCGAGCTCATCAAAAATAGCGCCGACACGCCTAGCGCTCGCGAGGGATTAGTGGCAAAATTTGGCCTTAGCGAGCTACAAGCAAATGCCATCCTAGATATGAGACTAAGCAAGCTAACGGGTTTAGAGCGCGAAAAACTAGAGGCCGAGCTAGCCGAGCTGATGGCAGAAATCGCGCGCCTTGATGAAATTTTAAAGAGCGAAACCTTGCTAGAAAAACTAATCAAAGACGAGCTGCTCGAAATAAAAAATAAATTTAAAGTGCCGCGCATCACCGAGATCGTTGACGACTACGACGACATCGACATCGAAGATCTCATCCCTAACGAAAATATGGTCGTAACCATCACGCACCGAGGTTACATCAAGCGCGTGCCGAGCAAGCAGTACGAGAAGCAAAAACGCGGTGGTAAGGGCAAGGTCGCGGTAACCACGTACGACGACGACTTCATCGAGAGCTTCTTTACGAGCAACACCCACGATACGCTGATGTTCGTGACCGACCGCGGACAACTCTACTGGCTCAAAGTCTATAAGATCCCAGAGGGAAGCCGCACCGCAAAAGGCAAAGCGGTAGTAAATCTCATCCAGCTACAGCCTGACGAAAAGATCAAGGCGATCATCCCGACGACCGATTTTGCCGAGAGCAAATCGCTCGCGTTTTTCACTAAAAACGGCATCGTAAAACGCACGAATTTGAGCGAATTTAAAAACATCCGCTCCATCGGCGTGCGCGCCATCAACCTAGACGAGAACGACGAGCTAGTAACGGCTCTAATCGTAGAAGGCGAGGAAGAGCCGATAAATCTAATCGATGAGCTTGGCGTAGAGACAGAGATAAACGAGATAGAGGTGATAGAGGCTCAAATCGATGAAGAAAATAGCGAGGAAAACGATGAGAACGCGGCCGAAGGAAGCGACGACAGCGAAAAGATGCTATTTATCGTAACCAAAAAGGGAATGTGCCTCAAATTTAAACTCAGCAAAGTCCGCCAGATGGGCAGAACGGCTCGCGGCGTGACGGGTATTAAATTTAAAGAAGCAGGCGACGAGGTCGTAGGCGCAGCCGTCATCGAAAGCAACGAGCAAGAAGTGCTAAGCATATCTCAAAAAGGTATCGGCAAGCGCACCACCGCAGACGAATACCGCCTAACAAATCGCGGCGGCAAGGGCGTGATCTGCATGAAGCTAACAAATCGCACCGGCGATCTGATCGGCGTCGTAATGGTCGATGACGAACAAGATCTGATGGCTCTAACCTCAAGCGGCAAGATGATACGCGTCGATATGCAAAGCATCCGCAAAGCCGGCCGCAACACCAGCGGCGTCATCGTAGTAAACGTAGACGGCGACGACGTGGTTAGCATCGCTAAATGCCCTAAAGCCGAGGAAGACGGCGAAGATACGGGCGAAGAGACGCTAGAAAATTTAGAATGAATTTAGTACTTTTGGAATACAATTTGCTAGTAGATTTATAAATGAAGAAAAAACTAAATTTAAAGGTTCAAGAATGAAAAAAATTACATTCTCGGTTTTAGGCGCGGTAGCCTTTTTGACAAGCGGTTGTTCCTTCAACAACCCTTTTTCCTCCGACGACGCCACGTCGGCAAAACAAGATATCGTCATCCAGAAGGTCGATAAAGAAGATATCAGAAACGTGATGAAGCAAGAAAAAATGATATACGATATCGAACCCGTCGATGCGGTATTCGGTGCCGTGGGCGAAGGTATCGCTCCAACCAACGCCGTTTCGCAAGCGCAGTCACTAGCTCTAGCCAAGCGCGCAGCCATCGCGGATGCGCATAGGCAACTAGCCGAGAAACTCTACGGCGTCAAGATAAACTCTAAAGACACGGTTAGAGACGCGATGCTTAGAGACTCAACTATCACGTCTCAGGTCGCAGGCCTCATCAAAAACGCTTCCATCGTCGAGCACGACTTTAAAGACGGGCTTTATCGCGTTAGAATGGAAATGAAAATAGACCAAAACAAGTGGCAAGAAATTTTTGCTTATTGATTGCCGCTACGGCGCTTCTCTATGGCTCGGAGGAGTTTATCCTCTGGGCCAAAATCTCCACTAAAAATCACACCGTAGTTTACGACGATATCGCGCTTTCAAAGGCAATGGTTCTAAGCGAGCTAGAGTATGAGTATCTATGCGAGATAGATACTCCAAAGCAGCCCGCTCAAAGCTCGCTAGAGTTTTTAAATTTACGCAAAAACGAACTTTTTGAGTGCTTTTTGCCTTATAAATTTAAAGTCGAAGATCGCTTCGTCCAACGCAACAAAAATATAAACTCTGCAACCGATCTTACGCTATTTCCCGTACGTTTTACTGTAAAATTTAAGCCAAATTCAGCTATCATTAGCGTTTTTAAAAACAAAAAGTAAAGAGAGTAAAAATGAACATAGTGATAGTAGAAGACGACATCAATATGCGCAAGTC
>CAUQCZ010000053.1:0-6881 GCA_963516335.1 uncultured Campylobacter sp.
CGCGCGCTTAACTTCGCCTACGCTCACGCAGTCAAATCCAGCTCCAAGCCCGGCTAAAAATTTCAAAACGCTTAAATTTGAGTTTGCCTTAACGGCGTAGCATACGAGAGATTTTCTAGCGTGAAAGGCGTTTTTTAGCGCTTCGTAGCGGTGCGCCATATAGTCAAAATCGTAAACGTAAAGAGGAGTGCCGTATTTTTGTGCCAAATTCGTAAAATCCATAACTAGCCTTGTTTAAAAATAGTTAGATTTTACAGAAATTTTGCCTAAATCTCTCTTAACGACTTTTAAAATGTAGATAAAAAGCGTATGCGCCGAGTAAAATAATCGGTAAAAGCACGCCGATCTCGGGCGAGACGACGCCGTTTCTAGCAAACCTCATCATCACAAAAAGCGCGCCCCAGACGCAAAGCGAGGCTATCGTAAAGATAAAGCTCTTTAAGGCGAGGTTAAAAAAACGTCCCGTAACCGGCAAAAAATAGTAAATAATAAGCACCATAAAAGGCGCAAAAAAAGGCGCAAAAGCAAGGTTATAAAGCGTCGTTTTGGTCGAATTTAGCCCAATACCCTCGTCTTTAAACGCTAAAATATAATCCACCGCATCAGAAATCGTGATCGCCGAATTCTCCGCCGACGCGCTTTCTATCGTTTTTGGTTTAAAGCCTTCAAGCGTTTTTAATCCGCTTGGCGTTTTGATATCGAGTCCTTTTTCGCCCAGTTTGATATTTTGCGGCAAATTTACGATTTTCGCCTCTTTTAAAAGCCACGCGTCATCTACAAATCTAGCGCTACGTCCAAACGTCGCAGCGCGCAAATCGCTACCGTTTACGTCAAATATCCGAACGTCTTTAGCTTCGCCGCTAATCGGGCTAAGGCTATCTATGTAGATAAATTTGCCCTCGAATTTTAAGAAAATATCCGAGCTCGTGCGCGATAAATGCGAGAGCTTAACGATGTTTCTGGCGTACTCGTAAGAGTAGGCAAACGGCGTAAAATTTAATCCGACGTAAATAAATGTGACGGCAAGCGCGATATAAAAAGGCGGCTTTATTAGGCGATTTTTGTCGATACCCAGCGCGTAAAAGCTAACTAGCTCGTTGCTACGGATCATGCTAAATTTGCTAGTTATCAGCGCAAAAATGAGCGCAAGCGGCAAGACGTAGTTTACGGCCGTAAGCGAGGTAAGTCCGAAATAAAGCAGTTTTAGATTCGCACTTGCGGGCATATCTTTTAGATTGGTTAGGATATCGATACCGACGTAAAAAAGCGTAAGCGCGATAAACAAGATTGCGAAGTATTTAAAATAAAGCCAGCCGACGTAACGAGCGTAAAGATTCATTTAAGCTCTTTTAGATCAAATTTTGCGCACGGTGGAAGGCATACGAAAGCGGCGCTATCAAAAATACCGCAAACTTGCCCTGCAAATTTATTATTTGAGCTATGCTGCAAATATGCATCCTTTGCCACCGTAATGATGCATAAATTTGCCGCTTTTTGGTTAGGCAAGGAACGGACATGTTTTGCGCTTTCAAAAAACCCGAATTCAAGTTTTTGTCTGAGCGTTTTTTTCGTAAATTTTATAAACTTGCAGGTAAAGTTTTTATACAAATTTATAAAATTTACGGTAAGGAAGATTAGGCGTAAGACTTTAAATTTGGACTCTAAATTTAATCGATTTTTGAACGCTTTAAAAAGCCGCAAAATTTGAGAAAAAGTAAAAGTCGCAAATGCTAAATTTAACCCTATCACAAAATGCCTTTTTTTGTCGAGAATTTTTGCGAAACGGCATCGATGTCGGTTTTTATTAGCTCATTTAGCGCGTTTTCGCAGTAGTCCAAAATTTTTTCCAACCCATCTTTTTCATTTGCGTTAAATTCGCCAAGCACGTGGCTAGTTACCGCGCTTTCGCCTTTGTGCGCACTTCTACCGATACCGATACGTACGCGCTCATAGTCTGCGCCCATTAGCGCATCGATTGATTTTAGCCCGTTATGTCCGCCGTTTCCGCCGCCTTTTTTAAATTTAACGACGCCGAAATTTAGATCAAGGTCGTCGTGAATAACGATAATGCGCTCAGGTTTGTAAAAATCGGCGACTGCTTTTACGCTTCGTCCGCTTAGGTTCATAAAGGTCGTCGGTTTTAGAAGAAGTAAATTTTGAAATTTAAACAGCTCGCCTTGAAATTTAGCTGAGCTTACGTCAGTGAAATTTGAGTTTTTGAGTCTATCTATCAGTATAAAGCCGACATTGTGTCTTGTTTTGGAGTACTCGGGACCGGGATTTCCCAGTCCGACTATGAGTATCAAGGCTAGCCTTATTTAGCTTTTATTACGCCTAGAACCGCTACGCGGTCGGCATCGATCATAGTGACGCCCGCAGGAACGGCTATATCGCGCACCAACACGGTATTGTCTATATCAAGACCGCTAACGTCTATGTCAAATGAATTAGGCAAATTTTCAGCCGTGCATTTTACGGCTAAGCGCCTTTTTGAGATGATCAAAACGCCTTTATTTTTTAGACCGACCGGAGTTCCGTAAGGCTTAACCGGGATCATATATTTTGAGACGACGCCTGGAAGCGCAACCTTTAAATCAACGTGTTTTAGCGCGTTTGTCACAGGGTCTTTTTGGTATTCGACTACTACGACTTTTAAGGTTTTTCCGCCTACTTTTACGTCAAACGCAAGGCTCTCTTTTTTGCGAACCTCTTTTATAAAATCGTTGATTTTAAAAGCGGCTTGCACATTCTCTAATCCCTTGCCGTAAATGTTGGCGATTAGATAACCATCTCTTCTCAAGGCTTTTGACGCCTTTTTACCGATACTCTCTCTAACGATACCTTCTAACATCGTTTTCCTTTCCTTAAAAATAGAGGCAGATAATACCCAAATTTATATAAATTTCGCCTTACTTGATATCTTTAAGCGCGATAATCTCACTTTGAAACTCTTTTAAAAGCTCGTCGTCTTCCTCGATGGAGGCAACCATAGCTCGCTTTTTAGCAAGGTCTGCGCTTTTGATTTTTATATCGAGATTTTCTCTTCTACTCGCGCTTCTTAGCGCCTCTTCTTTCGTGATAACGCCCGCGGTATACATGTCAAGCAAATGTTGCTCAAAAGTCTGCATTCCATAGGTGTTTTTACTTTGCTCTATCGCATCGTAAATTTCGCTATCCCTATCCTCTAGAATCATATCTCTTACCCTGATGTTTTTTACCATTATTTCGCAGGCGACGCGGCGCTTGCCGGCCGTAGTTAAGACAAGACGCTGAGAGATGATAGCCTCGGAAACCGATGCGAAAGTCATTCTTATGCGGTTTTGCTCCTCTTTTGGAAACATATTTATGACGCGGCCTATAGTTTCTTTGGCATCAAGCGTATGAAGCGTCGCAAGCACTAAGTGGCCGGTCTCTGCGGCATTTATCGCGGTTCTAACGGTCTCTAGGTCCCTCATCTCGCCTACGAATATAACGTCCGGGTCTTCGCGCAAAGACGCCCTTAACGCATCGGCAAAGCTATCGACGTCTTGTCCTATAGCGCGTTGATTAATAACGCTTTTATCGTCATTATATATAAACTCGATCGGATCTTCGATGGTGACGATATGATAGTTTTTCGTATGATTTAGATAGTTTATCATGCTAGCTAGCGTCGTAGTTTTACCGCTTCCGGTCGGACCGGTTACGAGCATAATGCCTCTGTTTACCTTATCGCAAAGTTTCTCGATAATAGGCGGCAGCAAAAGCTCGGACATAGTAGGAATTCTAGTCGGAATCGTTCTAAAAACAAAAGACACGCCGTCCATCTGCAAAAAAACGTTTGCGCGGAAGCGAAAATCATCATTTAGCTTGTACGTAAAATCTACGTTCTTTTTTTTCATGAGATTATAATAATTCGTTCCCAAAATTTCTTTGGCCAAAAGTACGGCCCTATCGTAGTCTAAAACCCTATCGCCCATCTTTACGATCTCGCCGTTAAATCTACCTCGCACTACTTTACCAGATTTTACGTGCAAATCGCTTCCGCCGCCTTCGATTAGCTTTAGCAGATACTCATCAAGCTTATTTTTTATCTCGGCTCTTTCTTCGCTGTCATCCTCCGTCGCTGCGCCTACACCAAATCCTTGCGGCGCAAAAGGCTCTGCGACATCTGCAACAAGATCGGCTAAAAGCGCAGCTCTATCTACTCGCGCCGGCCTGGCTGGCTCGTTTTTAGGGCTTAAATTTAACCCGGCTACGCTTCTAGCATCTAAATTTTGCTCATCCTTTCGCTCTTTCATTTGTTTTAAATTTATCTCTTGTGCTACCATTTGAGGCTCGCTTTCATGTATCTTTTCCAATTTTTCCTCATTTTTGATAATAAATTTCGGCGCCGAATTTTCTTTATCGTCGCTTTTCTCGCTTTTTTCTTGCATTAAGCTTGGCGTTTGCAAATTTAGCTCTTCTGCGCTTTTTTCGTCTGTTTGAGCCACTTGTTCTAAATTTTTACCAAATTTAGGCTCTTCGCTCAAAATCGCATCCTCATTCGCTTCGTCTTCATCTTCGCTAGGCTCGTAAGGAACGTAATCTAAAATATCTATCGCCGGTTTTAATTCCACGTCAGGCTTACCCTCCTTAAGGCAAGGCAAATCCTCATCATTTATCTCCGACACATCGTTATGGACTTCGTCGATTATTTTCGCGTCATTTTCGCTAGCTAGATCGGCTCCGGTCTGCAACAAAGGCAAGTCCGAATTTAGAGCTGCCTCGCCGTTAAAATCAACCTCGTCTTGCGCCGGCGCGTCTTTACTATCTATTTGAGTATCGCGTTGCTTAAAAGCGTATTCGTAGTCGTTAAATTTAATCTCATCCTGAGCGGGTATACCCTCACCGTCGTTAAATTTATCGGAGACGTCCATTTTATCTATCTCTTGCAATGCTTCGCTTATCTCTTGCAAATTTTTATTTACGTCTAGTTTAAGCTCCAAAGGCTCGTAAAGACCGCTAAAATCGTTATTCTCGTAATCATTAGGCGGTTCGGTATCGCCTTGAGACGGCTCGTTTAGTGCATCGTTTGTCTGCGCTAAATCATCGTCGTCTACTAGTTTTATCTTAGGCAAATCCTCATCGTCAAATTTAACCGACGGTATACGCGCGACAAAGGTCTCGTCGCTAGGCTCGTCTTTGCTAAAGGATTGGTTTAAAGATTCGCTGTCTGGTTTGCTTTCTTGCGAAATTTGATCTAAAACCTCGCTCTTAAATTTAGCGTCGCTAGAGGGGTCGTCAAAAAGCTCTTCTTTGAGCTCGTCACTGCTCGCGCTCTGCGCGGACTCTGTAGACTCGTTTACAGCAGCCTCTCTAGCCTGCGCCATCTGCTTATTTTTGGCTCTGACGGCTTCTATGTCGCTTTTTACGGCATTCGCGCGTTGGTTTATTATGCGCTCAAGCTCGTCATCTCTGGTGTCAAATTTTATGCTAGAGCCGATAGGTTCGTAGTCTTTGACCTCTTCTTGCTCTACCGAAGTAAATCTTAAAGGCTTCATTTTAACGCTTTCATTATATCTTCAAATGCCGTCACAAACTGCTTTAAGCCGTCGTTTAGCAAGTCTTTGTAAACCTTTTCCATGTCTATGTCGGCTCTTTTTACTACGCCGAAAAATTTCTCTATACTGTCATCGCTAACTGCGGTTTTAGGTTCGTTTTTGCCCGCAATAAAGGCTTTGATAGTATCAAGCGGAGCCGTATTTACCGCATTTTGATACATTAGCTCTTTTACGTAATAATCCTTTGCCAGCTCATCGCCCTTTACGCCCGTGCTAGCAAACAGCGCGCGCGTCGTCGGCAGGTTTTTGTTTTCTATGATTTTGTAAATTTTAGTCGCGTTCATGATGCCGATTTGGCCCGTCGGTAGCGAGTTTTCGCGCATTTTTTCATCTAGCAAGCGATCAAATCTGCTAACAAAAATGCTAATCACGCTTTTTGGTAGCGGCGTTAGCGGAAATTTCTTCTCATAAGTCTTCAAACCCTCTTCAAAAGCGTCCAAACACGCTACAGCTTGCTCCGGCGAGAAGATCAGCGTAGCATTTACCGCGATACCGCGCGCGCTTAATGCGCTCATTGCTTCAAAACCCGCTTTTGTTGCAGGGATTTTGATCATGACGTTTGGCATGCCGATCTCTGCGTGCAGCCTAGCGCCCTCGTCCACCGTAGCTGCGGCGTTATCGCAAAAGCTAGGATCAACCTCGATGCTAACAAACCCGTCGTCGCCGTTTGCGTAATGCCTCAAAAGCTTGGTCGCGGCTATCTTGATATCTTGCACCGCGAGCGCCTCGTAAAGCGCCTTTGGATATTTTTTGCCCATTTGGCCGATGACGTCTTTGTAGGAGTCCAACAAAAACGCGGCTTTAAAGATGGACGGGTTTGAGGTAACGCCGTTAATAGCGCCGATTTTAAGTAAATTTTCAAACTCGTCTTGCAAAAAGTCGCGCTCGATAAAGTCACACCACAATGAAAAATTTATATCGTTATTAAACATTTTTCTCGCCTTTTATATCAAATTTATGATCTCGCGCAAATCTTTTTTATCCACGCAACAAGTCGCCGCTTGCCTTAAAATTTGCTTCGCGCAAAACGCGATTTTTAAATTTGAATGCTCAAACATAGACAGGTCGTTGGCGCCGTCGCCCACGCTCATCGTCTGCTCTTTTGAGATACCGAGCATTTTTTGCAAATTTACAAGCATCGCGCCCTTTGAAAAGCCAAACATCATCTCGCCGCCCACGAGTCCGGTTAAGACGCCGTCTTTGTGGTGAAGGATGTTTGCAAAGCTAGCGTCAAATTTGAGCTTCTCTTGCGCTCTATCGGTGCCCGCGTGAAATCCGCCGCTAAAAACTACGACCTTG
>CAUQCZ010000054.1:0-6817 GCA_963516335.1 uncultured Campylobacter sp.
TGCGCCCCGCGAGGCTCAAAAATATCGCGTTGTCGCAGCTGTATCCGCACTCGTGAAATACGGCGTTTTCGTCCTTTAGGATAAAATTTTTCAAATTTTGCCTCGTTTTACTCCGCTTTTTCGCCAGCTCTTGCGGCTTTCATGGCTTTTATCTGCTCGAAAATTTGCAGCATCGCGATCATGGCTAGGTGATAGCCCACGGGCCCAAAACCCACGATCTGCCCCGCAGTTACGGGCGCTATGAGGCTTTTTTGGCGAAATTCTTCACGGCGGTGGATGTTGCTGATATGCACCTCGATGACCGGAAGCCCGACGGCTGCGATAGCGTCGCGGATCGCGATAGATGTATGCGTGTAGGCGGCGGGGTTTATGATGATGCCGTCAAATTCGCCGAAGCACTCTTGGATCTTATCGACTAGTTCGCCCTCGAAATTGCTCTGAAAAAACTCAATCTCGATGCCGTTTTGCTCGGCAAAAAGCTTCATCTGCCCGTGGATATCCTCCATCTTCATCGAGCCGTAGATATCGGTCTCGCGCGTGCCAAGCATGTTGATATTCGGGCCTTGGATGACCATTAGTTTAGATTTTGTTTCCATTTTTAGCCTTTTAAAAGATTTAAATTTAGGCCTGATTATACATTTTTTAAGCTAAATTTTCGCTACAATCACGAAAAATAGGAGCTTAAAAATGATCATCGTTAAACCCAAATTTACAATGCTATGTGACGAAAATTTTACCGTTTTAGAGGATGCGGCGATCGCTTTTGATGAGCGTATCCATGTGGTCGGAAGGGCCCAGGAGCTGCGCAAAAGATACGAGAACGCGCAGTTTTTCGAGTATCCTGACGCCGTTTTGGCGCCGGCCTTTATCAATCCGCACGTGCACCTGGAGTTTAGCGCGAACAAGACCAGCCTTGTTTACGGCGATTTTTTAGAGTGGCTAAGCTCGGTCATCGCCTCACGCGGCGCGCTCTCGCAGGCGGCAAACGAGGACGTCATCGCCTCTGCGATAAAAACCATGCAGCGTAGCGGCGTGGCGAGCTTTGGGGCGGTGTCGAGCTTTGGCGGGGATTTAGATGCGTGCGCAAACTGCGGCGGCAGGGTCGTGTTTTTTAACGAAATTTTAGGCACGAACGAAGCCGCGCTCGAGCAAAGCTTGGCAAATTTTATCACCCGCTTTGAAGCGTCGCAAAAGCGCAAAAGCCCGCTTTTTACGCCTACGGTTTCGGTGCATTCGCCCTACTCCACGCACCCTGATTTAGCCGCTGCAGCGCTAAATTTAGCCCGCGAGCGGGAGCTGGTCGTTTCGACGCATTTTATGGAGAGCGAGCATGAAAAAAGCTGGCTAGAGGGCGGCTCGGGCGGCTTTAAAGAGTGGCTAGGCAAATTTAACACCGCCGCGCGCCCACTATATACGCCAAGCTCGTTTGTAGCGATGTTTGCTGGCGTTCGCACGCTCTTTACGCACTGCGTTTGGACGGATGATTTTTCTGGCTTTGACCCGGAGCTTCACAGCCTCACGCACTGCGCGGTTTCAAACAGGCTACTTAGCAAACGCACGCTAAATTTACGCGCCGCGCTGGACGCGGGAGCGAGCATAAACATCGGCACGGACGGACTTAGCTCAAATATGAGTCTAAATTTCCTTGACGAGTTAAGGGCAAATTTGCTCATTCACGCGGATTTTGATCCGCTAGTTCTTGCTAAAATTTTGCTTCTAGCATCGACAAAAAACGCGGCAAAAGCGCTAAATTTAGATGCAGGCGAGATAAAAACGGGCAAGCTAGCCGACCTCGCGCTCTACGGCGGTTTTGCAGACGCTGGCGCGGCGCAGCTACCGCTCATGCTCGTTTTACACGCCAAAGGCTGCGATCGGCTATTTGTCGGCGGCACGGAGGTAAATTTAGAGCAAATTTAGCAGCGATTTAAACTAGCCGCCAGGCTAAAGACGCGCCGCAAAGTAAATTTAAAGAAGAAAAATGGAAACTAAAATCGGCGATATCTTTGCCGTAAGATTAAAAAGAAAGGGCGTTTATTTCGTCGCGCAGATTCTTAGCGGCAACGATGCGGCGGGACGTTTCGCGGTCGTTTTAGACCTATTTACGAAGGAGCCGCCCTACCTAAAAGAAGCGGCAAAGCTAAAGCCGTTTTACTTTGGTCATCACTTTTGGGAGCGCGAGGAATTTTATCTAAGCACGGATGAAATTATAAACGCCGAGCCAGTTTTTATCGGCAACGCCGCGCCCATTTGCAAACCGCCCAGACAAGCAAGCCTGCAAAATACGGAGCAAATTTGCATGCAGCTTGCGTGGAACGAGCTGCCAAAGGATATCAGGGATAAATTTAAATCCGCACACAAGCAAAAGCTTGAAATAAGGCAACCGCAAGACCGCGAATTTTATGCCGAGTTTGCGCGGCAAAATCCGTTTTGCTACGAGATAAAAAGCGAAATTTGGGATGAAAATTTAAAAGATTTTTTAGAATCAACGCCGATGATAACCAATATGGAGCTAAACTGCGCCGCAAAAAGCCTGGATATCTCGCGCACGTACGTACAAGAATTAACCCTAGATACTAGCGGCATACAGGAAATTTTACTAAACGACTCGCTGTACCGGCTCACGCTAAAGGGCGGCGCCTCGCGGCTAAAAAGCATGCGCTGCCCCTTTGGCGGCGAGCTTTTGAGCGTTCAGCTAGAGCTAAAGGGCGGCGGATTTTGCGTTAGCGGGCTTGAAGAGCTGCGCGAACTACGGATATTTTCGCAGCGCGGCGAACGTGTCGATCTAGCGGATGTCGCGGCGAGCTTACCTAATTCACGCGAAATTTTCATAAACGCGCTGGGCGGCCCGAAAAAAAATATCGACGCGATTGCTAAGATAACACGACTCCAAGCCATCCGGCTAAGAGACGTTTACGGATTTGATAGCTTTCCGGCGAGGGCACAGCTGCCGCACCTAAAGCGCCTTTGGCTCCGGTCGGTTCCAAAAACGGTCTGCGAGGCGGCAAAAAGGCAGTTTAAAGACATAGAGGACTTTGAAATCAAACAGCCTCGGAGCGATCAGTGGCTAGAGGCGAATCTAAACAATCCGCTACGCGGCTGGGACGGCAGAGAGGGCGTAAGCGCGGCGGCGTCCAAAAAGGCGATGAAAGCCTACGAAAACGCGCACAAAATGCTAAGCGCGATTAAAAAAGAGCCGGAAACGGCGAGCAAAAAGGCGGCGAGAACGGGTAAATTTGATATAGCTAGCGCAGATAGCGCGGTGACGCGGGCTAAAGTTTTAAAAGAATTTATCGCCGTTTTTAACGCGGTAGGCGCGGGGCGGGGCATCGACACCATGGAGCGCGAGGAGATCTGGGATGCGTTTTGCAAGCTTTGCGAGCTAGCCTCGGTAAGCGAAAAAGACCGAGAAAAAATCTGGGAAACAAACGCAGAGTTTTGATCTTCGCTTGATTTGAAAACTAAGCCCGCAAAGGCTAAAGCTGCAAGCTAAATTTAAGCGACTGGTTAAACCGGCCTTAATGCCTAGGCCTTAAATTTAGCGGGCGCGAGCTTTAGGGCTTGGGGTTTTAAGATAGATTTTGCCGCCAAATTTGATTAGAAATTTTAAGGCCGCAAAAACCAAAGCGCCGAATTTAACCGTCTTTTTCAAATTCGGCACGAAAATTCCTCGCTTTTAATCTACAAATTCGCACCCTCAAATCTCCTCCCAAATGCCATCTAAAACCGACAAAAAATTTGCCGCAAAACGCGCGCTAGCTAAATTTATAAATTTAAATGGTAAAATGCGCCCCGATTTTAAATGAATTAAAGGAAAAAAATGGGATTTTTAAGGTTTATTTTTGCGCCGATCGCGGCGATTTTTAGGTTTATAAACACCTATTTTAAGGCGATGCTGTTTTTACTCATCGTCTTTTTGATATTTTTTAGCGGCAAGGGCGAAAACGTAAATCCGCCCAATCTAACCCAGATAAATCTATCGGGCGCGATCATGGACGCCGGCGAGGCGCTAGAAAAGATCGAAGCCGCGCGCAAGAACGGCGACATCAAGGGCGTGCTGCTTTATATCGACAGCCCGGGCGGCGCGCTGGCGCCTAGCGTCGAGCTGCACACGGCGATCAAAAATCTACGCGCCGCAAAGCCCGTGGTAGCGTATGCGGGCGGGTCGATGACGAGCGGTAGCTACTACGCGGGTGCGGGCGCAAACAAGATTTTGGCAAATCCAGGCGCATTTATCGGATCGATCGGCGTGATAATGCAAGGCGCGGATGCTAGCGAGCTGGCGGCTAAAATCGGCGTCTCGCAGCAAGTCGTAAAAGCTGGCGAGTATAAAGAGGCGGGGACGTTTCTGCGCCCGTGGAGCAAAATCGAGCGCGAGCAGCTACAAGAGCTCGTAAACGCCAGCTACGAGATGTTCGTAAGCGACGTAGCGGCGGATAGAAATCTAGACGCGAACAAAAGCAAAGAGTGGGCCAACGCGCGGGTATTTCTCGCCGGCGACGCCGCAAAACTCGGACTCATCGACGAGGTGAGCGATTATTATTCCGCGCGCGCAGAGCTAGAAAAGCTAAGCGGCGTGGCCGAGCCCGTCTGGGCAAAGCCGTCCGTATACGAAAAAGCGGTGCAAAAATTTATAAATCAAGGCACAAACTCGCTAATCTCGGCGTTTTTTGAAGCTAAGGCGAGGTAAATTTAAAGGCGCGCCGTGAAGATAATCTCGAAATTTAAAGACAACTACGATTTTATGGTCTCAAAATACGGCCTTGACGAGACGCTAGTCTATGACCGCAGAAACTCGGCTCCGGTAAGCGCAGATGAGCTATGGAGCCTTAGCGAGGCCGATAAGCCGTTTTTAGAAAACGCGGGTTCGCGCTACAAAGTACGCGTAGGCAAGGACGGCAAACTTAGCACCGATTTTTATGCGGGCGAGGGTTTGCCTAGACTGCTTCACTCCGTGATTTTTATCGGCAAAAACTTGGTTCATATTTTCGCCGCCGAGGGCAAAATTTACACCGATTTCGACCTTGCGGAAAACGAGCGAGAGAAGATGTATTTTAACGGCGATATTTTGACGTTTAAAGACGGATTTCGCGCTTATATCGCTTCGCGGTTTGAGAGCGATATTTTACGCTTTGCCGCACTTAGAGCAAGCGATCCGGCGGCTCTTAGTAGCGCCGATAGAGCTAGCGAGAAGGAAAATTTAAGCGCGCCCATAGTGTTTTTTAAAAGGACACAAACTACCGACTTCGTAGCGATAAATCCGCAGCTTAGAGCGATGGGGCTTTATCTGGACGCCGATTTCGTCTGGCAAAGCTTAGTCGAGTTTTTATCCGCGAAAAAAGACGCCGAGGCTCCGGTAGGCGCGGTGCCAAACGAGATAAAAATCGCTAGCAAAGGCTTTGACGCAAAGCGTTCGTTTCGTCCAAAGATGAAATAACGCAGGCGCCTTAGCCTAAATCGCTTTTTTATCCTTTCCTCCCGCGCGTCGTTTTAAAAGATGAGCTCTGCGCGAAATACGACTCGTTTTTGAATTTTAAAGCGCAAATAAATTTTAAGCGACTACGTCGCGCTTTTTAAACGCCGATGAATTTAACCGCGCCCTTTACGCCGATAAAACCGCAAATTTAAAATGCCGATTTTTAAAAGCAAAAGCCGCGAAACGATAAAATTTGCCGCAAATTTAAAACATAAAATCGCGCTATCGCTGGTTTTGAACCGTAAATTTAAGGCATCCGTTTCGACGCGGCCTGATTTTATCGACGCTTTAAGGCGGTAAAAATTTATCGTTTTCTAAGGCGCAAAGCGGCAATAAAAAATAAACGCGGCGCAGCCTACCGGCAAAGTCGCACGGCTAGTAAATTTAGCTAACGGCTCGGTCTTATTTGCAAGGTAAATTACGGCAAATAAAGCATAAATCAATGACTAAATTTGCGGCGCCAGCCTCCAGCGCGCAGGCCGAGTTTTAAAATTTACTACGCCAGCGCCCTTAACCGCTCGTAATCTAGTCCCTCCACCAAAATATAGCTAGCATCGATAAAGCGGTAGCTCTCACGCGGTAAACGCGAGATAAACTCTGAGTAATCTAGCTCGGCTAGCACGCGGTAGCGGGAGACCTCGTCGTCATCATCGCTTTCATTGCCGCCGTCGCATCCTTCGCCGCCTACTAGCGTAATTTCCCAGCGCGCGACGTCTTTTGGCTTAACCAAGTCCAAATTTTGCCACTCGACGAAAGGCTCGTAAGGCAAAATAGTCGGCACGCCCTGCGTAAGCGCGTACGAGCCGATGATCTCGCCTTCGCCGTTTGCGCGGTAAAAGCGTTGATTTGCGCCGTAAGCGTCAAGATATTGCACCGCGGTTAGGCGCTCGCTAAACTCCTTTGCGGGGCTTTGCGCGGCTAAAATTTCGTCTAAGATCGCACGATTTAGGGCAAAAGGCCTAACGACGCCGTAGCAGTGATTTACGGTCGCGTCGCCCTCCAAATGCCCTTTTATTGCCTGCAAACCCGAGTTTATATCGCGCTCGTAGTCAAATTTTTCTATCGTTTCTCGCGTATAGATTTTTCCGTCCTCGCCCCTGATGTCGCTTCCTAGCCTTTGCGATAAAATTTGCAGATACGAGATAGCTAAAACCCAGTCAAATACCGTCGCAGGCGTATTTACGCGCACTTTGCAGCTTTTCGTATCAGTGTCGTAGCTTAGCTCAAATCCCCGTCCGCTCTTGCCCCAGATGCCTAAAACTACGCCCTCGCATTCGCCTAAAAGCGAGCTTAAAAACGCCTCTTTATCAAAATTTTCGGCATTCTCGTCTATGCCAAACACTG
>CAUQCZ010000055.1:0-6799 GCA_963516335.1 uncultured Campylobacter sp.
TATTTGCTTTATCGTCTGATCTATTTTTTCTAACGGCAAGCTGTCTACTTCTTTTTTGATATCGCTGCTGACGCGAACCCTTAAGCGGCCTGCGACGTGGTGGATCGGCGTGAAATACGAAGCTATGCGTAAGACTAGTTCTGATGGTATATGTGGCGCTGCACTCATGTTTCTCCTTTGCTTTTTGCGTATTATCTATTTGTCACGCTTAAATTTAACTGAAACTTTTTTGCATATCGTTATCAAATCATTTTTGATAAAAAGGCGCAAAATATGCTATTTGTTTTGACACTTTGGACAAATTCCGTATAAAATCATCGCGTGACCTTCGAGTTTAAAGCCTGAGTTTTTACAAATTTGTTCTTGTTTTTCTTCTATGTATTTATCGAAAAAACTCTCGGTCGCGCCGCATTTTATGCAGATTAGATGGTCGTGATGCGACCTTAAGTTTAGCTCGAATTTATTCGTTCCGTCCTCTTCAAAAGCAAGAACTAAACCGAATTTTTGTAAAAAATTTAAAAACTGATATATCGCCGTTAGGCTCAGATTTCGTCTAAATTCGCTTTTAATCCTCGTTTTTATCTGGCTTGCGCTAAGATGCTCGTCGCTAGAAAATAAAATTTTTAAAATTTGCTCTTTAGCGGCGGAATTTTTATATCCGCAATCTCGTAAAAACTCTAAAAATTTCATATAAAAATTATCAAAATTGTGCATTTATAGCCGCTTTGCCTTATAAAAATAGGTTCTAATTATAGTAAAACAAGCTGATAATGCGATAAATTTAAGACTAATTCTCAAAAAATCAAGATTTTGGCTAAGCGATTATAAAGGTTATTTTGGCATAATTCCGCAAATTTTTTAAAAGGGCGACTATGACGTACGACGAGCTAGAGCTTGAGGCTGTTTTGCTAGAGGTTTTGGAAAATCGAGGCAATTTTGAATCGCTTGACGACGAGGAGCTTTTCGAGCTTATAGAAGAGGTTGCGAAATACACCGACGGCGATTATGAAGAAGCGTTTGAATATATGACGCAGTTTTCGCCGATCAACAAAAAAAGGTTCGTTTCTCTTTATACGGTTTAGCCAAACGGCTAAACCGAGTTTTTCTTATTTTTTATACTGAAAAAATTTATTCGCTATTTCTTGAAGCTTTTTTGTGTATCTAGACTCTTTAGGCGAGTTGTTATAAATATCTTCCATATCATACATTCTATCGTAATAATCAAACGTAGCTTGCTTATCGACGACTATCAAAGAGGTATTTATACTAACTCCGACAAAAAGCCCTCTGCTTTTGCCTCTTTCTGTAGCCCAAGCCGAAATTTCGGGCAAATCAGTCATAACTCCCGCTTTTTCGCCTGCACCGAGTATCACTGCATCGGCGCTTAGATCGATTTGTCCTTTTCCGTTTAGTAGTCCTGCGTACGATCTTCTTGATTTGATTAAAATAACTAGGTCGGTTGATTTATACCCCGCCTGCAGGCCGATGCCGCCGCCTTTAAAGCTAACGAATATAGGGCTACTCCATTCATTATCGTCGTTTCTACCGATAAAGATACCGTCGCCTGAATGCGTGGTAGCTATCAGGCCTCCGCTTACCATCTCAGGGATAATGATTATACCCTTAACTTCGCTCGTATCCTTTGTATTTAGCAGTTTTTGAGTGCCTAAGTCGTTTAGGATATCAAGCGACGTCCTAACCTTTTGATTTTGCGTAAAATCCGCATAAGCAAGCTGCGTAAGTAGCAGCGCGCAAGTTGCAAGCTTTAAAAATCTTTTCATTTTTATTTCCTTTTTTGTAAAATTTACCAGCTATTATAGTATTTTTTTATTAAATTTAAAAAATGTTCGTTAACCTTACGCAGAAAGGAGTTAAATGAAAAAGATTATTTTAGCGGTTTTGCTCTGCCTAAATTTAAGCGCAAAAGCGCAGAGCGGCACGCCGAGCCAAACTCAGACGATCGTAAACGGCGACGTCGAGATAGTGCGGGTGGAGGCTAAATTTGCCGGAAATTTAAGCATTGACGGCAAGAAAAAGCGCTGGCTTAGCGTGCCCGGTGATGAAAATTTAAAATTTGCCCTCGTCGCCGCTAGCTACCGTCAAAAGGGCGAAATAAAGCTAATAAACGGGCTTAAAAGCGGCGATGAGACGATAGTATTTAAGATCGTAGAGGGCGAATATAAAAAAGAAAAAATAACCGTCGAGGGCAGCAAGGTGACGCCTCCAAAAGAGGTGCTAAAGCGTATCGAGGAGGAGCGCGAGGAGGCGAATAAAATCTACTCCACGGCCAATGCCGGGCTAAAATTTAACTCCAAATTTATCCTGCCGATGAGCTCGGCGGTCACGAGCCCGTTTGGTACCGCGCGCGTGTTTAACGGCACTTTAAAAAGCTATCACGGCGGCACGGATTTTAGAGCCGCCGTCGGCACGTCCGTGATCGCGGCAAACGACGGTGTAGTCGTCATCGCAAAAGATCGCTACTACGCGGGCGGATCTGTGGTGATAGATCACGGTGAGGGCATTTACACGCAGTACTACCATCTAAGCGCGCTAAACGTCAAAGTCGGACAAAGCGTCAAAAAAGGCGATATCATCGCGCTTAGCGGCGCTAGCGGGCGAGTGAGCGGGCCGCACCTGCACTTTGGTGTGATCGCCGGCGGGGTGCAGGTAAATCCGCTAAATTTCGTCAAAAAAATCAATGAAATTTTAAATTAACATTTTTTTCACGACTTTTCTTTAAACTTCGCTCATCTTTTTAAAGGAGAGAAAATGAAAAAAGTAGTTTTGATTAGTATGTTGGTTGCGGGCGGGCTTTTTGCCGCTTCGCTTGAAAATAGCACGAACGACGAGCTTTATAAAATGGTCGCAAACGCCGATGCTAAAACGCTTAGCGAGGTAGCGTTTGAGATAGATAAGCGCGCGGGCAAGCTAAAATTTGAAGCCAAAGAGGCCAAGCGCGGGCTAAAGGCCGAAATCAGAAAGAAGCTTGATGCGATGAGTATCGCCGATAAAGAGGCGTTTATGCGCGAGTTTAGAAACGGCTATAACGCCCAAGTGGGCGCGCTAAGCGTGGCGGAGGCTAAAAAGCTTGATATCGAGCTAAAAGACGATGACGAAGATGGCTTTCACAAGAAATTTAAGCACGATTTTAAGGGCGGGTTTATAAAAGATAAAGACGCCAAAGGCCCTCATATGCCGCAAGGTAAAGAGTAAATTCGGCTTTTTTAGGCTTTGCGGGGCGGATTTTCGTTTAAATTTGCGCGAGAATTTGTCCCGCTCTTTACAAATTTAAGCACTTTGGCGGGGGCGTAAATTTATGAAATTTTACCTTGAAATTTAGATGAAATTTGATAAATTTACGCAGGATTTATTTGTAGCGAAATTTGAGCGCTCTTTGAAAATCTCGGATGAAAACGAGCCTTGCAAGCAGGATAAATAAAAACCTAAAATCAAGCGGATAAAACGTCGTAAAACGACGAAAACAAAACGGAGCGAAAATGAGTAAAATTTTGATCGTCGAGGACGAAAATATGCTGCTTGAGATGATGCGTGCGTACTTGCAGGCTCAGGGCTACGAGACGGCGGGCGCGAAAAGCTACGACGATGCGTTAAATTTAGCCTACGAGAGTAACTTCGATCTTTGGATATTTGACGTCAAGATCATCGGCGGCAGCGGCTTTGCATTACTTCGGGAGCTGCGAAACGCGGGCAAAAACACGCCTTGTGTATTTACGACCTCGCTAAATACGCTTGATGACGTGCAAACCGGCTTTACTAGCGGCTGCGACGACTATATCAAAAAGCCGTTTGAGCTAAAAGAGCTGCATCTGCGCGTGCAAAATTTGCTAAAACGCACCTTCGTGCATAACAAAAACGAGCTGGTAAATCTGGGCGAAAATTTGGGCTTTGATATGAATCAGGGCTTGCTGTTTCGCGACGGCAAGGCTGTCTCGATGCCTAAAAAGCAGTCTAGGCTGCTAGCGCTTTTACTTAAAAATCAGGATAAATTTTTAAGTAGAGAGGAGATTTACTCTCAAATTTGGGACTACGACGAGAGTCCTAGCGAGCTTAGTTTGCGCGTTTATATCGCGGAGCTGCGTAAAATTTTAGGCAAAGAGCGAATCGTTAGCGCATCAAAGCTAGGCTATAAATATGTTTAAGCTTTTTGGTGCGGCTAAGAGGCAAAGAGTAGGGTGCGGGTTTGAAATTTCATCCAAATTTACGCAAGATTTTTGCCGATTTAAGCTTCAAAATTTACGTCCGCAAGATAGCCGCAAATTTAACCCAAAAGGCGGCAAATGTCCTTTCTAAAATCAATTAAAAAAGCCTTCGTCACGCTCTGGGACCGTCAAATTTTACCTATATTTTTGCTTTATTTTATCACGAGCGCTGCGTTTTTGGTATTTTTGGCGCAGATATTTTACGAGCGCGAGAAGTATTTTATCCTAGACCGCGACGTATTTATCGTGCGAGATTTGCAGCACCACCTGCAAAATAAACTGCAAAAAAACGGCGAGATAGACGACGATGATTTCGACGACGTCGAGGCTTTTGCCGTAAATTTAAAAACGGGCGAGGAGATCGAGGATGATTTTGAGCCGCGCGAAGGCATGCCGAGCAGATACAGGGACGGAACGAGCTCTGTGGTGCAGTTTTATCTCAAAAATCGTCTCGGCGAGGAGGAGTACTATGTCGCAGTCAAGGTCGCGGATCCCGAGTTTGCGATCTTTACTCTAAAACTCAAGATAATATTTTTCTCGTTTATGATACTGCTTGCTATTTTAGTCATAGCTTATTTTATCATCCGTCTTTCGCTGCGCCCGCTTTACCGTCGTATCGACTTTTTAAACGGCTTTATCAGGGATACGACGCATGAGATAAACACGCCTCTTAGCGTCATTTTGATGAGTATAGAGATGTTTGAGACCGATCCTAAAAAATATCTAAATAACATAAAAACCGCCTCCAAAACGATCTCGACGCTTTACGAGGACCTCACGCTGGTTAAACTTAGCGGCAAAGAGGATGTAGCGGCGACGAGCTTTAGCCTGAGCGAGCTGGTGCGCGAGCGGATCGGGTACTTTGGGCTAAATTTGGAGCAAAAAAATATAAACCTAAGCACGCAAATCGCCGAAGTGCAGCTACGCTCATCCTATAAAAAAACGCGAAAAATCATCGATAATCTGCTTAGTAACGCCATAAAATACTGCGACGAAAACGGCTCGGTAAGCGTAGATTTAACTCCTGCGTCGCTCGCGATCTCAAACAGCGGCGCAGGTATCGCGAAGGAAAATTTGCCGCGGATTTTTGATCTTTACACGCGGTTTGACGAGCGAAACGGCGGTTTTGGTATCGGGCTTCACATCGTTAAAACATTTTGCGAGGAGCTCGGGTTTAAAATCTCGTGCAAAAGCGGCGGAGGGCTAACGGAGTTTCGCGTCAGTTTTGGCGGTAGCGCGCAAATTTAGTCCCGTTTAGCGGCAGTGCAGTTGCCTTCAAATTCGGCTAAACTTGATATACGAGCGGGAGTGCAAAAATAAAGTGAACGGCAAATTTGCTAGCGCCTTATCTTAGTCAAAATACTCTCGCGGACGTCTGGGCATAAAATTGCCCATTTGCCAAATTTCTGCCGTTCTGCCTTTGCGCAAGATGCGCTTAAATTTGCTCTCTTGCGTTAAATTTCGCCATTTTATGTCGGCGCTTAATTTTAACGGCTTTGGATTTTGACGCGAGATGGGCTTGATTTCGTGGGTGCTGACGTTATGTTTATCGTTGCTGTCGCAGCGTAAGACGCGTTCACAATTTCTAGCGCGCCGTAGCTATGAGGATAGCCGTTTTGCCGCGTTCGTCAAATCGCGCCGTCCGTACGCAAATCAGGTTAAATTTGTAAGCGCGGATTGGACCGTATCGCCGGCGCCGAGCCGTAAAATGCGTCCAATCTTTGCGCCCGTGCGGCTGGCACTTTTGCTGCTCTTTTGCGCCCGCCACCGTAGTTTTGTTTAAATTTAACTGCTTTTTTATTTTAAAAATGTAAAATCTCGTTTAAAACTTAAGGCACTAAATGACAGCACTTCTGGTAGCCGAATACATCGGCATCGCCTCGGCCGCCACGAGCGGATTTATCTTTGCGGTTAAGCGCGACTGCGACTGGCTGGGCATCTTTATCGCCGCGCTTCTGACCGCGCTTGGAGGCGGATTTATGCGCGATGCTATCGTCTCGCGCCCGCCGTATTCGTTTACGCACTACGCTCCGTGCATTATCGTGATGGCGATGCTCTTTTTATCGGCGTTTTTGCGCCTGCACAAGCGAAGCGATATCGAGAAAAAATTCCTCTTTGTCACCACCGACGCCGTTGATCTGGTGAGCTTTTCTATCGTCGGGGCGATCGTGGCGCTGCAGTTTGGCTACAACGTCTTTGGCGTGGTATTGCTCGCGCTTTGTAACGGCGTGGGCGGAGGCATGATGCGCGACGTGCTGTTTAACGAAGTGCCGTGGTGTCTCAAAACCGGGCTTTACGCGACGGTTAGCATCGTAGTGGGGCTGCTTTATTTTGCGATGGATTACGCTGGGCTTACTAGCGTTTTTTGGGTGATGGGGCTTTTGGCGTTTGGTATCGCGTTTAGGCTTGCGGCGTATTATCTTGGCTGGCATTTGCCTAAGCTACAGAAGTGAAACAGCTTTATTTTTGACGAGGCGCTAAATTTTATGCGCCTACACCTAGAGCCACCGCAAAATTCTATAATTTTGCTTTCGAAATGGCGGGTACGTCTACAAAGTTAGTCGTGTGGTAGCCGGGAG
>CAUQCZ010000056.1:0-6592 GCA_963516335.1 uncultured Campylobacter sp.
GTTAAAGCCCGCCTTGTGCAGCATGATGACGTCCATGTAGCCTTCGGTGATTATGATTTGATTTTTGGTGAAAATTTCGCGCTTTGCCAGGTGGTAGCCGTAAAAAAGCGTGGACTTGTCAAAGACCGCGGACTGCGGCGAATTTACGTATTTAGCGGGGTTGCCGCTGATCGTGCGTCCGCCAAAACCCACGAGCCGTCCAGCGTGCGTGTAGATAGGAAAGGTGATACGGTTTATGAAACTCGCGTAAATGCCGTTTTCGTTTTGCTTTACGATACCGACTTCTAGGGCTTCTTTGGGCTCTATTTGCTCGTTTTGCAGTAGCCGTATCGTCTGTGCGCTCTCAGGCGCGAAACCTAGTTCAAATTTATCTATTAGCTCGTCCGTGATACCGCGCGAATACAAATACTCTACGGCCGCGGGCGTTTTATAGAGCAGCGAGCGGTAAAATGCGTTTGCGTTTTCTAGGATGTGTTTGTTTTCCTTCGCCGGTTCGCCGCCGCGCACGTAGTTTAGCGTGAAATTTTGCAGTCCGGCGATCTTTTCGACGGCTTCGGGGTAGCTTAGCTTTTCGTAGTCCATCACGAATTTGATCGCGTCGCCGCCGGCTTTGCACGAAAAGCAGTGAAATATCCCGCGCGTCGGACTCACGCTCATGCTCGGGTTTTTATCGTCGTGAAACGGGCAGACGCACACGAAGTTCGCACCGCTTTTTTTCAGCGGCAGATAGTGTCCGACGACATCGACGATATCGGTTTGCGCTTTTAGTCTTTCTATTGATTTTGGATCGATCATAAGCGAGATTATACAATCGTTTTGCTATAATCGGCGTTAAATTTGACTTTAGAAAGCGGCATTTTGGATATATTTTTTATCGAATTTAGAGACCCGATTTTCGGTCTCGTGGTGCTAGTCGCCGCGGTGCTCGTGATCGCCGTTTTTAGCTACGCGTGGGGCGTTTTTAAGAGCAAGGACGAGAAGGCGGAGATCGCGGGATTTTTAAAAAAATTCGGCAAATCTCAGGGTCTGAGCGACGAAAACAAGCAGCTTTTGATAAACTCGGGCGCAGATACGGCTACGATGTGCTTTTTGGCGGGGACGTTTTCAAAAAGCGGATATTTTGAAAAAGCTATCAACGTCTATGCCGTAGCTTTGGAGCGGGCTAAAAACCGCGCGGCAAAGGAGCAAATTTTCACCGATCTGGGTCAGACTTATTTTAAGGCGGGCTTTTTAGAGCGCGCAAAAAGCGTCTTTTTAGAGGCGCTAAAAATTTCTCCGCGAAATCAAATCGCGCTAAAATCGCTAACGATAATTTTCGAAAAACTAAAAGATTATGGTGGCGCGCTGCAGGCCTTGGATGCATTGCAAGAGCTTGGCAGCGACGTGAGGGCGCAGACGGCGTACATCAAGGCGCTACAAATTTTAGCGGATAAAAGCAGAGACGAAGCGGCCAAAATCGGCGAAATTTTAGCCCTAAAGGACGAATTTGCACTCGTGCGGCGTATGGCGATGGAGAGGTTAAATTTAAACGGCTCAGGACTTAAGGATTTTAGCGATTTCCCGCCGCTAGGGGACGTTTTGGATTTGGTTTATTATCAAAACTCGCCCGTAAATTTAGCCGATCCCGAGTACAAGAGCCTATTTTTCGTCAAAGGCTTGAGCGACGAGGACGGCGCGCCGCTGGGCTTTGAGCTAGAGGTTTTAAAGAGACTAAAAGCGGCAAACTACGACAAGGCCGCGCTTAGCTTTAACTACGTTTGCAAGAGCTGCAAAAACGCCTTTCCGATGCATTTTTACCGCTGTCCGATGTGTAGCGAGCTAGGCAGCGTGCAAATTTTGCCTCACGTCACGGAAAAACCCGATGAAAACAGTATGCCTTTTTAGCGACGGCTCGTGTCTGGATAACCCTGGTCCCGGCGGCTGGGCGTACATCCTAGAGTACGGCGAACACAAAAAAACTGCAAGCGGCGGCGAGGCGCACACGACAAACAACCAAATGGAACTACGCGCTGCGATCGAGGGGCTAAAAGCACTCAAACAGCCCTGCCGCGTGAAGCTCTACACCGATAGCTCATACGTCGCAAACGCCGTAAATGCGTGGCTAGAGGGCTGGGTGAAGAAAAACTTTAAAAACGTAAAAAACGTCCCGCTGTGGCAGGAGTATCTGGTTGCTAGCGAACCGCACGAGGTCGAAGCGATCTGGGTCAAAGGCCACGCCGGACACCCACAAAACGAGCTTTGCGACGAGATGGCGCGCGAGCAAGCCGTAAAGATAAAAAATAGCTTAAAAGGCGAATAATGCGAAATTTGGAAGAGAAATTAGGATATAAATTTAAAGATGAAAAGCTGCTTAAAACCGCGCTCACGCACAAAAGCGTAAAAGGCGACGCAAACAACGAAAGGCTCGAGTTTTTGGGCGATGCGGTGATGGATCTGGTGATCGGGGATTATCTTTTTCACAAATTTTCGCGCCTAAGCGAAGGCGATCTGAGCAAACTAAGAGCCGCGCTCGTAAATGAAAAAAGCTTCGCCGAACTCGCCAAATATCTAAATTTAGGCCAGCTCATCAACATCTCGCCGGCCGAGGAGCACAACGGCGGACGACTAAAAGCCTCGATCCTATCGGACGCCTTTGAGGCGCTGATGGGCGCGATCTACCTAGAAAGCGGCTTTGACGCCGTGCGCGCGGCTAGCCTAAAGGCCTTTGAGAGATGCTACCCGGATATAAATTTCGACCGCATGGTAAAAGACTACAAAACCGCGCTGCAAGAGCTCACGCAAGCGCGCTTTGCGCAGATACCAAAATACGTGCTGGTAGGCTCAAAAGGCCCCGATCACAAGAAGGAATTTGAGATCGCGCTGATGCTAAACGAGCGCGAGATCTCGCGAGCCGCGGGCAAAAGCAAAAAAGAAGCCGAGCAAAAAGCCGCCAAAACCGCGCTTGAGATTTTAGGAGAGGGCAAGTGAATACCTTCGGACGCAAACTAACGCTAACGACGTTTGGCGAGAGTCACGGATCTGCGATCGGCGGCGTGCTAGACGGCTTTCCCGCAGGCGTGCGTATCAATTTAAATTTTATCCAAAGCGAGCTTGACAAACGAAAACCGGGCGGCTCGAAATTTGCCACGGCAAGGAGCGAAGGCGACTGTGTGGAGATTTTAAGCGGCGTGTTTGAAGGCGTCAGCACGGGCACTCCGATCGGCTTTATCATCAGAAACGAAAATCAAAAATCCGGCGATTATGAAAATTTACGCGAGCTCTTTCGCCCAGGTCACGCCGACTACGCCTACTACCGAAAATACGGCATCCGCGACCACAGAGGCGGCGGACGCAGCTCGGCTAGAGAGACGGCCGTGCGCGTGGCGGGCGGAGCGATAGCTCAAATTTTGCTGGGCGAGTTTGGCGTCAGCGTGCAAAGCGGAGTGGCTAGCGTAGGCGAAATTTCGTACGGCGAGCGGTTAGACTTTGATCTCGCGGCGCGATCGGAGATATTTTCGTTGGGTAACGAAGAGGCGATGAAAGAGGAAATCCTAAAAGCCAAGCAGGGGCACGACAGCATCGGAGCTAGCGTCGTCACGGTGATCCGCGGCGCACCGGCCGGGCTTGGCGAGGGGCTATACTATAAATTTGATGCGGCGATAGCCGCTGCGATGATGGGCATAAACGGCGTCAAAGCCGTAGAGATCGGCGAGGGTGTAAGTGCTAGCAAGATGCGCGGCAGCCAAAATAACGACTCGATGAGCGCGGCGTATGCGGGCGTAAATTTGAGTAGCTCTGATGACTCTACTCTTGACGGTGCCGGCGAGCGGTCAAATTTAAACGGCGGCAAATTTAACGAGTATAAATGCGAGGCTTGCCGCGGCTCAAATTCGGGCGAGAAATTCGGATTTGCCTCAAATCACGCAGGCGGAACGCTGGGCGGCATGACGAGCGGGCAAGAGGTCATTATAAAGACGCATTTTAAGCCCACTCCGTCGATATTTTTATCTCAGCCGACGCAAAACGTGCGCGGCGAGGACGTCATCTGCGAGCTGCGCGGACGGCACGATCCGTGTATCGGCGTGCGTGGCAGCGTCGTAGCTACCGCGATGGCAAGGCTAGTGACGGCCGATATGCTGCTTTTAAATTTGAGCGCAAATCTTGCGAATTTAAAGAAAATTTACGGATAGTTAGACCGAACCGCGCCGCAAACGAAGCGGAGCGAAACGGACGCTGCGCGCGTAAAATTTGCGATGATTTTAGCGCGCGCTTGGACGAGCTAACCGTAAATTTCGACTACAAATATGTAAAATCAAGCCGCGAAATTTATAAAAAATCGGATATTTTTGCGCGCGACGAGGAGCTATAAGCGCGTAAATTTTGGCTTTTTAACCCTAACGCAAGAAAAAATATATCCTAGAAGCTCTCCATACGGCGCCTCTCAAACAAACTACGAAGCGCGAAAATCTATGCTTTGGCGCTATATCTACGCGGATAAGTCGGGTGGATAGCGCTTGCGGGATTTTGTAGATTTTTTAAAATATCTCGCGCAAAATAAGCTAAATTTGCCTCTTTTTTACGTTTAAATTTATGATTTTCGGGCTTAAAACTCAAATTTAGTCGCCCGGCAAGCAAGCGAATTTGCGCCCGTCTCTAGCGCGGAGTGCTTGCAAAGCGGCTGCGAGATTAAATTTACGCCGATTTACGCGAGCATGCCGGTATCCGCGTTTGGTATTTTTGCGTCCTTTTAAAATAAAATCAAAAATCAGCCTACTTTTTGCCTAAAATTTGTAAAATTAGCCCAAAAAAGGATAAAAAATGAGCCAAAAAACGCTAACGATCATCGACACTTTCGGATTTTTTTTCAGACTTTACTATGCGATGCCCGGCCTTAAAAACAAAGAGGGCAAGCCAAGCGGCATGGTGAGCGGCTTTGCGAATTTTATTATGAATCTGCAAAACGAATTCGCAAGCGACTATATCATATTTGCGCTTGATAGCAAGGGCAAGACGCTGCGCCACGATATCCTAGGGGACTACAAAGCCAACCGCTCCGAGCCGCCCGCGGCGCTAAAAGAGCAGCTACCCGTGTGTATCGAAATGATAGAAAAAATGGGCCTAGCCGCCGTGAGCAAGGAGGGCTACGAGGCCGACGACATCATCGCTACCGCGTTTAAAATCGCAAAAGAGCGGTGTATTTTCGTAAGGGTCGTAACGCACGATAAAGACCTCTATCAGCTCATCGAGGACGGCAAGGTAAGCATCTATAGCCCCCAAAGCAAGATCGACCACGATAGCGCGAGCTGCATAGAAAAATACGGTGTTCCGCCAAGCTGCATACGCGATTTTCTCGCGATCGCGGGCGATAGCTCGGATAATATCCCGGGTGTCAAAGGTATCGGCGCGGTCGGCGCAAAAAAGCTACTAAACGAGTTCGGCAATCTAGAAAACATCTACGAAAACCTGCCGCTAGTGCGAAACGAGCGTATCCGCGGGATGCTGGCAGAAGGCCGAGAGAGCGCGTTTTTAAGCAAGCGCCTAACCTCGCTATTTGACGACGCGACCGATGCGATAGATTTTGAAAAGGCGAAATTTCCCGAACAAAATCCGCTCGTAAAGGTGGCGGACGTCCTTCGCGAATACGATCTAAACCGCCTTTTAAAAGTGCTGCAAAATAGCGAAAACGCGGGCGAAAACGCGGAATTTAAGCTCGGCTTTAACGCGCGGCTTTTAACGGACGAGGGCGAGATCGAGCGACTGCTGGCAAATATAGACGCGGACACGCTCGTGGCCTTTGACACCGAGACCACGGACGTCGATACGCAAAACGCCCGCCTGGTCGGCTTTAGCTTTTGCTTTAACGACGAGGAGGCCTACTACGTGCCCGTGGCGCACGAGTATCTGGGCGTGCCAAAGCAAGTAAGCGAGAAATTCGCCGCTTGGGCGATCTCGCAAATTTACAAAGGCTGCGTGATCGGGCAAAATTTAAAGTACGATTTTAAGGTCGTAAAGCGAAATCTAGGACTCGAGCCGCCAATAAATTTTAAAGACACGATGATACTGGCGTGGCTCATGGATCCGGGCTCAAGCGTCGGTATGGACGCGCTAGCCAAGCGGCTCTACGACTACGACACGATCAAATTTGAAGACGTGGTAAAGCGCGGCGAGACCTTCGCGTCCGTGGCGCTGGAAAACGCGGCAAAATACGCGAGCGAAGACGCGTGGATAACGCTGAAATTTTACAAAAGCTTTTTAAATTTGCTCGATCCGGAGCTGCTAGCGCTTGCAGATACGCACGAGTTTCCTTTCATCCTCACGCTTTTTGATATGGAGCGCGAGGGCATCGCGATAAACCGCGAGAAAATGCAAAATTTGATCCTAAAAAACGACGCTAAGATTAAGGCTCTAACAAGCGAAATTTATGAACTAACGGGCGAAAATTTTAATATCAACTCCGTTAAGCAGCTAGGCTCGGTGCTGTTTGAACACCTAAAACTACCCGTAAAGAAAAAGACCAAAACGGGCTACAGCACCGACGAGGCCGTGCTAGCCGAGCTCATCGAGGAGCATCCCGTCATCGAGAAACTACTCGAGTACCGCGAGCTATATAAGC
>CAUQCZ010000057.1:0-6571 GCA_963516335.1 uncultured Campylobacter sp.
CCTTTACAAGAGCGTTTAGAAGTGAGCTTTTGCCGACATTTACACGTCCTATGATACCAACTCTGATGTTTTTGCTTTCATAGTCTATCTCGTCGCTTAACTCGCCCTCGTCGTTATAGTTTTCTAAAAAATCATCAAAATCTTCGCTTGTATCGGCCTTTATCTGCACTTTGTTTTCTAAGTGCTTTGCTAGCCACATGCTAAGCTCATCTATGCCTGTGTTGTGGCTTACAGAAATTCCAAAGGAATTTTTAGCGCCAAAGCTTACAAATTCCCACTCCCTTTGCTCATCTTTTTTGCTGTCTATTTTATTGATGACTAGAGCGATTGGTAAATTTAGCTTGCTAAGCTCGTAAAAAATGGCTCTATCCTCGTCATCTGGCATCATTTTGCCATCGACCATGTATAAGATGACGTCTGAATTTCTAGCCTCTGCCAAGGTCTTTGCTTTTACATTTTTAAAAAGCTCGCTACTATCATCAAGGCCGCCACTGTCGATTAATATGCACTCTTTACCCTCAACCTCGATCTTAGCTTTGTTCGTATCTCTTGTCGTGCCGCTAACATCGCTTGTTATAGCGATACGACGACCAGCTAAGCGGTTAAAAAGTGAGCTTTTGCCGACATTTGGCTTGCCTACTAATATTACTTTTTGCAAATTTTGTCCTTTTCGTGATGGCTGATTATACAAATTTTTGACTTATATAAAGTATAAAAATTTGCTTAAAAGCGCCAAAATAAAAGAAAAAATCAACCAAAATTTAAGCCACTTTTCATTAAAATGGCTACTTTAAATTTAAAGGTCATGTGATGTTAAAAAAGTTTTATATTTCGCATCTTGGCATTTTTTATATGCTATTTGCTTGCTTTATGTTTGCCGTTACTGGCGCATTTGCAAAGTATCTTAGCAAAGATATGCCATCTATCGAAGTTGTATTTTTTAGAAATTTAATAGGCCTTTTTATTGTTATTTATGCCATTTATAGATTTCCATTTAAGCAAGCTGGCGGACACTTTTTTTTGCTGATGTTTCGCGGTTTTGTGGGCACGGTCGCACTTTTTGCTTTTTTTTACAATGTCGCTCATGTAAATTTGGCCACAGCTTTCACATTTCAAAAGACAAATCCAATCTTTACAGCCATCCTCGCAGCTTTTATTTTCAAAGAGCGTCTAAGCTCACTTGGCTGGTTTGCTGTATTTTTGGGATTTGGTGGAATTTTGCTTGTTATCCAGCCAAATTTAGGCATAAGCAAGACTGATATTATCGGTGTTTGGAGCGGTCTTGGTGCGGCGATCGCATACACGAGCGTTAAGGAGCTAAACAAGAGTTACGGTACAAATATTATAGTGTTAAGTTTTATGCTTTGGGGCTCGTTTTTGCCACTTATTTGCATGGGTTTGGCAGAATTTTTCACCTACGAGCCACTTGATTTTTTGTTTTCAAAATTTAGCATGCCAAGCTGGTATAACGTTATTTTTATCTTGCTAATGGGGCTTAGCGGATATTTTTTTCAGTCGTACATGACAAAGGCGTTTGCGGTTGGCAAAAAGGCTGGAGTGATCGCTGCAGTTAGCTACGCAGACGTCATTTTTACGCTTATAATTGGCTATTTTATGGGTGATGTATTGCCAAATCAAACGGCACTTTTAGGTATCTTGCTAGTAATAGTGAGTGGAATTTTAGTTGTTAAAGAAAAATAAAGGAGAAAAAATGATACTAATAGCAGGACCTTGCGTCATAGAAAGCGAGCAGCTCGTTTTTGACGTGGCAAAAAGGCTGGTTAAATTTAACGAAGATAAGCGGATAGATTTTTATTTCAAATCAAGCTTTGATAAGGCAAATCGCACAAGCATAAGCTCGTTTCGCGGGCCCGGACTTGAAAAAGGGTGCGAAATTTTAGCCAAGGTCAAAAAGGAATTTGGTTTTAAAATTTTAACCGATATCCACGAGAGCTACCAGGCCGCACCCGTAGGCGAAGTGGCCGACGTGCTGCAAATCCCGGCGTTTTTGTGCCGCCAGACCGATCTGCTCGTAGCTGCGGCTAAGACAAAAGCAGTCGTAAATATCAAAAAAGGGCAGTTTTTGGCGGCGTCCGCGATGAAGCATTCGGTCAAAAAAGTGCTAGAAACGCGCGGCGTAAAGGGCGACGGATACGAGGTCGCTAAACAAAACGGCGTGTGGCTAACGGAGCGAGGCAGCACCTTTGGCTACGGAAATTTAGTCGTAGATATGCGAAATTTGGTGCTCATGCGCGAATATGCGCCGGTGATTTTCGACGCGACGCATAGCGTGCAGATGCCGTCGGCTTTGGGTGAGAAAAGCGGCGGCGACGCGAGATTCGTGCCGTATCTAGCGCGAGCTGCGGCGGCTGCGGGCGTGGACGGATTTTTTTACGAGACGCACGTAAATCCTTGCGAGGCGCTTTGCGACGGGCCGAATATGTTAAATTTGGACGAGCTAGACGCAAATATCGCTCAAATTTTTAAGATAAAAGACGCTCTAGGCGATGCAAACTAAGGGCTTTTTGTGGGTGCTAGGCGGCGCGGTCGCCGAGTGCGGCTGGGCATACGGGCTAAAACACGCCCAAAACGCCGTAGGATTCGCGCTTACCGCCGCGTTAGTCTGCGTTAGCTTCGTATCGTTTATGAAGGCTTTAAAATACATCCCCGTTAGCGTCGCATATACCGTATTTGTGGGATTTGGAGCGTTTTTTATCGTGGTTGCCGAAAGCGTTAGCGAATACACCTCAAGCGGCCAGGCGCCAGATGCTTTGCGGCTATTTTTCATAGCGACGCTAGTTGCCGGCGTACTGGGGCTAAAAAGGCTAAAATCTTGATGCACGTTTTAGCTCTTTTGGCGGCCGGGTGCTGCGAGGTTTTGGGCGTGTTTTTTCTAACCAAATTTCAAAAAAGCGTCGGCGTGAAAAAAGCGGCGAATTTTTTGATTTTAACCGCAAATTTTGCCCTTTCGCTCTGGCTTTTGAGCTACGCGATGCAGGCGATGGCGATGTCGGTGGCGTACGCGATTTGGACGGGTATCGGAGCGATCGGAGCCGTGGGCGTCGGAGTGGTTTTTAACGGCGAAAAAATGAGCGCGCAAAAGGCGTTTTATCTATCGCTAATAACGCTAAGCGCGGTAATGTTAAAAATAATCTAAGGGGCAAATTTGGAGGTAGTAGAGCAGGTCACGTCACGAGATAAGACCATCGTAAAAACAGGCCTCATAGGCATAGCGGCAAATGCCATTTTGGCGGCTATAAAGGCTGTAGTGGGCTTTGCTAGCGGTTCGATCGCTATCATCTTAGATGCGGTAAATAACCTAAGCGACGCGCTCTCGTCGGTCATTACCATTGTCGGCATAAAAATAGCCGGGAAAAGCCCTGACAAAGAGCATCCATTTGGCTACGGCAGAGTGGAGTATCTAACGGCTATCGTTATAGGCGTGATCATACTTTATACAGGCGGCACGTCCGTGGTCGAGTCGGCTAAAAAAATCATCTCGCCAAGCACCCCAAACTACGACACTATCTCGCTTGTTTTGATCGCCGTTTTGGTTGTGGTCAAATTTGCGCTTGGGCTTTACACGCAAAGAGTCGGACAAAGGGTAAATTCCGACTCGCTCATAGCAAGCGGAGTGGACGCGAAATTTGACGCTCTCATCTCGCTTGGTACGCTTTTGGCGGCTTTGGTCTTTGTGTTTTTTGGCGTTAGCCTTGAGGCGTATCTTGGCGTGATCATATCGCTACTTCTTATCAAGGCGGCACTTGAAATTTTACGTGACGCGATAGATAAAATTTTAGGCGCGAGGATGCCTAACAGCGACAGCTCGCAAATTTATGAGTGCATAGGCTCGTTTGACGGCGTGCTAGGAGCGTATGATCTTATATTTAACGATTACGGCCCAGACAAGAAGCTAGGCAGCGTGCATATAGAAGTGGCGCACGACATGAGCGCAGCGCAGATAGACGCGCTTACTAGACGCATACAAAATGAAATTTTTGCGAAATTTAACATTGTTTTAGATACCATTGGCATCTATGCATTTAACAAAGAGGACAACGCAACAAGGCTAAACGTCGAAAAGATAGTTTTTGGGCATAAATTTATCAAGCAAATGCATGGATTTTACATAAATAAAGAGACAAATACGATCACGTTTGATATCGTCATAGACTTTAACGCGCCAGATAGCTCGGCACTCTACCGCGAAATTTTATCGCAAGTAAGTAGCGCCTATCCTAGCTATAAGGTCATCATCACGCGTGACACGGACTACAACGGATAGAAATTTAAGGAGTAGACATGAAAATAATCGAAGGAAATTTGGCTTTAAAAGGCGGCGAGAAGGTCGCCATAGTGGGCGCGAGATTTAACCACATCATCACCGATAGGCTAGTCGAGGGCGCGAGGGACGCGTTTTTGCGCCACGGCGGGGATGAGGCGAATTTGAGCCTCATTTTGGTGCCGGGTGCGTTTGAGATACCGATGGCGCTAGAAAAGGCGCTAGCTAGCGGTAAATTTGATGCCGTTTGCTGCGTGGGAGCGGTGATCCGTGGCTCTACGCCTCACTTTGACTACGTTAGCGCTGAGACTACCAAGGGTATCGCAAACGTCACGCTAAAGTACGGCAAACCTGTGACCTTTGGCGTGCTAACGGTCGATAGCATCGAGCAAGCCATCGAGCGAGCGGGCTCAAAGGCCGGAAACAAGGGCTTTGAGGCGATGACGGGCGTGATCGAGATGCTAAGCTTATATAAAAATTTGGAGGCGTAAAATGGCGACTCGTCATCAGGTTAGGCAGGCCGTCGTCTCGCTGCTATACGCGCGCGAAATGGGTAGCTGCGGCGAGGAGTTCGTCGAGGAATTTTTAGAAGAAAAAAAGATCCGAAACGATCAGCGAAGCCTCGCGCTATCGCTTTTTCACGGTATTTTGGAGCACGCGGATGAGCTTGACGCACTACTAAACGCGCGCCTAAAAGAGTGGAAGATAAATGAGATCGGCAGCATCGAGCGCGCCGTGCTGCGACTGGGGGCGTACGAGATGAAATTTACCCCGACCGATAAGGCCGTCATCATAAACGAGGGCATCGAGCTTGGCAAAGAGCTGGGCGGAGACTCGGCTCCGAAATTTATAAACGGCGTGCTAGACGCGCTAAAGGCCGATCTGTGAAGCTCTGCGTCGCGCTTGATATGAGCTCGAAGCAGGAGTGCTTGCAGCTAGCGGAGCGGCTTGCGGACTTTTCGGATAAAATTTGGCTCAAAGTTGGGCTGCGAGCTTATTTGCGCGACGGAGCGGGATTTGTGGAGGAGCTAAAAAAGCTCGGGAATTTTAAAATTTTTCTCGATCTAAAGCTTTATGATATCCCAAACACGATGGCTGACGCCGCCGAGGAGATCGCAAAGCTTGGCGTCGATATGATAAACGTGCACGCAAGCAGCGGCAAGCGCGCGATGGCTACGGTGATGGAGCGACTGGGCAAGCTCGGTTCGCGCCCGCTGGTGCTTGCGGTCTCTGCGCTAACTAGCTTTGACGAGACCGAATTTAGCGCGGTTTACGAGCAAGATTTAAGCGACACCGTGCGCAAATTTAGCGTGATGAGCTATGAAGCTGGGCTTGACGGCATGGTCTGCTCGGCGTTCGAAAGCCGCCTGATAAAGGACGCAACGAGCGCAAAATTTATCACGCTCTGCCCGGGCGTACGGCCGTTTGGCGAGAGCGCAGCAGATCAAAAGCGGGTGGCGGATCTGGGCGTCGCACGCGAAGCGAGGGCTGATTTTATCGTGGTCGGTCGGCCGATCTATCAGGCGCAAAACCCACGCGAAATTTGCGAGCGGATTTTGGATCAAATTTAACGCCAAAGCTTGCGTAAATTTTAGTCTCAAATGGCTTTGGTCTGCTTTTCGCATGATAAATTTTAATTAAAAACGCGCGCAAAGGCGGCTCGGATGACGTCGAAGCGTCGCCGTCATCTTTTTATAAAATTCGTTGGGGTTTGAAATGTCTGCGTGCCGATATACCTATCAGACATCGCCTTTGTGTAAATTTACTCCGTTGGGGTTTGAAACGCATCGGATCGCCGATTTGTATTTGCTCGGTGTCACGTGTAAATTTACCCCGTTGGGGCTTGAAAGGAAGCCAATACATGCTTTGAAGATTTGAAATGGGGGCGCAAATTTACCCGTTGAGGGATTAAAAGCGTTCAAACTTTACCGCGCCCAAGCTCCCTGCTAGCTGGCGGATAAAATTTCCGATAATGAGCGCGGCGGTGAACTCTTAGATAGTAAAAAGCTACGCGAATGAGCGTAACGGCGGCCTAGCAGAGAGGTAAAATTTTAAAAATTTTTCGCACCGCGTGGATAAAATTTTAAAATTTGCCTCACACGAGTGAGATTTTGGAAGTCCGCACTCTCAAGGGGTTTTAAAATTTTATCCAGATGGCAAGCCAAGCGAAATTTGAATAAGGATTGGAGTAAAATTTGGGTAAAAGCGCGAGCGATTTTAAGAAAATCCCCTATGTCGGCGAGGCGACCAAGGCCGATCTGCTGGCACTGGGCTACACTGACATCGCTT
>CAUQCZ010000058.1:0-6377 GCA_963516335.1 uncultured Campylobacter sp.
TGTGGGGTTATAGCCGTCATGCAAAACCTCGCTCAACACGTCTACACAAGCAAAAAATGGTTTGAGGCATATCAGTTCATGCCGGCAAATTCGCCGATACGTCTTGATACGAATACAAAGCTAGTAGGCGTAGCCTTCGCGCCAGGTCCAGTGCTTGGCGGCATAGACACGCCAAACGGCAGAGTAGAGTTTCTCCAGATGGTGGGTATCACGCAGCGCGAGCTAGACTGGCTACGCGAGGATCCGACTACGCAGCGCGTAGAGCAGCTCATAGAAATGATGCGTAAGGACAATCCTCTGCTAATCACAGACCTAAAGCGCGAAAAAGAGTATGCGTAAATAAATTTAACCAAGCCGTAAGCCTGCTCAAAATAAACGCTTAAATTTAAGCAAAGGCTTTTATCGAGGTTTACGGCGGTTAAATTTAACCCGGCGCCGACTCCTAGTAGCCCAAAAACCGCATAAGTTTAAAGCTGATTTTAGCGTTACGTGAAAATTTAGCGCGCGCCGTATCGCCGCAAAGTCCCGCTAGAATCAACCGTATCGCAAATTTTCTGCCGAGCTTATTTAAGGTATCTCAAAAACCGCATTTAGCATTTTAAAGAGTTAAATTTGCGCGCTCTTTTACAAAAGATTTATGCTTTTTATAAACTTGCTCTGCTACCGCGCGAGCTAAGCCCAAATTTTGCCGTTATAGATTTTGCTATATTTTAGACAAATCTCGCAATCGCAAAATCGCTAACGCCCCGGCTATTTCGTAGTAGGACTCGCCTCAAGCCAGATCCCACGTGATACGACGCATAGGGTTTGAGCCGCTCGTAAAATAAAGCAGGCGACGATTTTTGCCGTCAAGCAAAGCCTCGCCGCGCAAGTCGCAATATTTTGGCGAGAAGATAAAACCGCCCTAAATAGCTCCCTACTAATAATCAAAAGTAAATAGCACGATACGGTTTATAGGCTCGTACATCATAATGATATAGCCGCCGGAACCTACCCAGTCGTAAGCCCCTGTTTCGGCTATGAGATAGAATGGGTTTCCTTGGTAAGAAATGTCAAACACTACCTCTTCATCATCCTTTCCGTATTGTATTTTCATTTCAAAAGCCTTTGGATATTCCTTCCTTTCAATGCTGGAACTCCAGTTGCCGTACTCTATCTCTCCTCCCAATCTTTCTAAATAGTTTTTCTTATTTGGCTTACCTTTACGTTCGGGATTATGTAAATCCACCAATGCACCGTATTTCTCAAAATTGGCTTTATATTTCTCATAGAATTGCTGCATTTTTTGAAATTCTTTTTCCATTTCAGAGTTAAAATCCCAATAGTGAATAGCAGTTCGCCAAAAATATCCTTCCTTGCCGAGGAACTCGAACTTATTATCGTCGGTTAGGCGGAAAGCCAGCCAGTTAGGCGCGGTATATTCGTTGTGATATTTGGTGGTATTATTGCCGATATAGCCATCGTAAGGCTCAAAAGGACAGATCATATATACCTTTTGTCCTGCCCAATCGGGATTGATCTCGGCTAAATCGATACTCATCAGGGGCAGAAAATGATTTTTGAGCCATGGTTGTTCTTTTACGAAAATATCTTGCGCTTCGGGAAACGGTCGTAGATTTTCGTTTAGCTCGCTTATATTCTCTCTTGTATTCATTTTATTTCCTTTTATAAATTTAAATTACGGTCGGCACGGTCGCCAAAAGCGTAGCGCGCGGATCAAATTTGATTTTAGTTTTTTTCTCCTTTCGTTTTTATATGTATTTTGCAAATTTACCCGAGCGCAGAGCCGCAGTCTGCTCGTCTACCATAGCTTGCATTTGCTCCTCTAGGGCTTTGTTTTCGCCGTTATTTGCGATGATTACTCGCGTAGGGTATAGCACCAGGCTCATACGCATAGCAAACTCAAGCTGCAAGTCGTTATCTTTTAGCGCTCTTTGCAAGGTTTTTTCGCGCTCTTTGACCGCTTTTAAGGAAAGGATATTTTTAAAAAAGTCGGTAAAAAGAAGCTGCGCATCCGCAAACTCGGCTGATACCTTATGGCGCGAGACCTCTTCGTAGCGCGCAAAAATCGCCTCTTTTTGCGCTTGCGTACATAGCGGATTGATATAAAAAATAGACAAAAAATCCCAAAAATCATCCCACAAAATAAAGCTTTCGTCAAAAGGCAGGCTAATTATCTCATCGTAGTAAAGCATTACGGGCTCAAATTTCTCCTCGACGTAAAAACTAAACAGCAAGCCCTCTAGCAAATAACTATCGCTAAATCGTCTAATGCGAAATTTTTGTATCTTTTTTATCTTCTTTAAAAGCTCTTTTTGTGTATCGGTAGCGCAAAAAGGTTCTATCTTATCTAAATGTAGATTCATCGTTATCCTTTTTGTTTAAATTTATCCAAAACGGCTTTGCCGTGGTGCGTCAGAGCTGCTTTTGCTTTTAGCTGGCCGCGTAAATTTAGACTGTTTTTAGCCTTAAATTTATTATCAAAAATACGGCAAATTTGCGCTGCGCCAAAAGGCTTGGCGGCGTAGTTAAATTTTAGCTTGCTTGCCAAATGCCTTTATGAGCCAAGCCGTATAAGTTAGTTCTAAATTTAGCTCCGTAAACGCACGATCTAACCGCCTCACGTGCACTGCATAAAAAACGCGCTAACTCGCGACCTCTCGCACCAAAATACGTAAAGTATCCCGCCGCTGCCAAAAAGTAGCTCCCCGTCCTCGCCGCTAGGAAGCCCGCTATCTAGCTGCATCAAAAACTCCATTTTCTCGCCGCATATCGGACACGTCGGCACCTGCGCGCTCTGTATCCACGACGGCTCGCCGCCTATGCGAGATAGATTTTGCCTGCCGTTTGATAGCGCCCAGTCCTGCTTGCGCCAGCGTTTAGGCGTTACGCGCAGACGCGCCAGATCCTGCCGCGCCGGCTCGTCGTCTACGTACTCTATCTGCGACCTCTTGCCGATACGCTTTGGCTTGCCCAGCCGGTCGTGTTCGTAAAACGCCGTCTCGCCCTCGCTTATCTCTCTAACGTGCGCGGCTAGGGTTAGACTAGGCAGCGAGCATACCGGCAGCTCGCGAGGCACCGGATCAAGCGTGATGAGATGAAAGAGCGGATTTTCCTCGTCCGCGCAAGGCTCGTCTAAAACTCCGCCGATTTTATACTTCGTCTCGCTTAAATTTGCTTCCGCGGCTTCCTCGCTTTCGCCTTTTTGCGCTTCGTCCGTCCATAGTCCCCAAGTCGGGTGATTTTTAGCCTGATGAGCGGCAAACGGCTCACCGAAATACCCCTGCCTAAACGCAACGTGATACGCGCGCTCGCCGCAGTATCTTTTTAGCCTAAACGCCTCGCCGCCGATACTCATTTCATCGCTAGCTTGCGCTTTTTGGACTTGGTTTTCTTCGTGCGGAGCGTTTTTGCCAAATTTGGGGTCGTTTAAATTTTCATCCGCTTGCGAATTTAGATTGTTAGCGTTAAATTTGACGTCATTTATGGCGCCTTGCGTTTGGCTTAAATTTTCATCCGCAGGCTCCGCGCCGTTTGCGCCTCCCGTAAATTTAACCCTCTCAAGCGTAAAGCCTACGTCATCCAAATAGTAGCCTAGATGCTCGCTAAGGCTGCCTTTATGCTTCAAAAACTTCTCCGCAACCGCAGTCTCGCAGGCAAATTTTATATTTCGCGGCTGTCTTGTTTGTAGCAAGCACTCAAAAATCCTTCGTTTATCGTCCGTGCTAGTTTGCGCACTAGCTAGCCTCTCGCGCCAGATCTGCGAGCTCTCGTAGTCTAGCTCGCGCCACGGATAGCACTCATAGTATGTCCCGTCGTTTGGTCGCAAGCTAAAAATCTCCTCCAGATACGGGTGCAAAAGCGGCGCAAACTCGAGGCTTGCTACAGCGATAACACCCTGGGCGTTTATTTGCCGCGCGCTATTTTTATTTGCTTGTTTTTTATCTCTTTGCACCTCGTTTTTAGCTCCACCCTCCTCGCACAAAATCTCCATCGCCGTAGAGACCAAAGCCCTAAAATCCTCTTTGCTAACGTAGCTCATAGCGTCATCTAGTAGCGCGCCGCTCTCTCGCCGCCCGCGCAGTAAGCTATCAGCTAGCGTAAAATACGCCGCCTCGTCGCCCTTTAGCCGCCAAAACCGCTCGTATAAATCAGGCACGCCAAAGCCCTCTCGCTCAAAATCCCGCGCTAACGCTAGCGCCTCGTCTTGTTTGCTCATATCGTTTCCTTTTTTAAATTTTTTGCGAAAATTTAGCCGAGATTTTAAATTTTTGGCCGGGTAAATTTGACGCAAGGCGCCGTTTTATGCGAATTTGGCGCCTTGCCGATAGTAATTAAAAAGTATTTTCTCTCTTTTCAAGCACGAGATGAAGGATATACGTCGCCGCAAACGCTACCGCGCTAGGCACGATCCAGCCAAGCATAGAGTCGTAAAACGGCATTTTTTTAACAAGATCCGTCACTAGCGGCACGGAGACGCCGGCGATATCAAGGCCGTTTATGGTTCCTACGACCACGCAGACGTAAACGCAGCTACGGTAAACCAGCTTACTGGAGTCTATTAGCGGATTGATAAGCGAAAGGATGATGAGCATGATGGCGATCGGATAGATGGCGATCAGTACCGGTATCGAGCCCTTGATGATAGTCGTGAGGCCAAAATTTGCCACGCCAAAGCCGATCAAGCACCACGCCGCGACCCAAATTTTATATTTGACGCGTCCGCCCGTTAGCTCCTCGAAGTACTCGCTAGCAGAGCTGATGAGCCCTAGCGTCGTCGTGATGCAAGCTAGAAAAAACGCCGAACCCAGCACCAAAACGCCCGCCTTACCGAAATAATAGCCGCTAATGCGCGATAGCAGCTCGGCTCCGTTTATCTCCGGCGCGTCTTTAAAAAGCTCCGCCGACGTAGCGCCAAGGTAGCCTAGCATAAGGTAAATCGCCATCAAAATCACGCCCGCCGTCATGCCGGCTTTTATAGTCGAGGAGACGAGATGACGCTCGTCTTTTACGCCCACGGTTCTGATGGCGTTTATCACGATGATACCAAAGGCAAGCGACGCTAGCGCGTCCATCGTCTGATAGCCCTCGACAAAGCCCTTGGCCGCGGCATGTTGCGCATACTCTCCGCTAGGAGCGGCAAACTCGCCTATCGGGAAGAAAAATCCCGCCCCAAAAAGCAGCAAAATCAGCGCCAAAAGCAGCGGAGTGAGGTATTTGCCGAGTAGATCGACTAGTTTTGACGGATTCATACAGACGTAATAATTTAGCGCAAAATACGCCGCCGAGTAAAAAAATAGCCAAATTTGCAAATTTTCGTGCGCGATAAAAGGCTTAACCGCGATATCAAAGGGCATGTTTGCCGCGCGAGGTATCGCAAAAAGCGGCCCAATCGTAAGGTATAAAAGCGCGGTAAAAAGCACCGCAAACACGGGGTCTATGCGGCGCACTAGGCTTTGAAGCCCCTTTGCTCTAGCGATGGCCGCTACGCCAAGCACCGGCAAAAGCACCGCCGTGGCGCAAAAAAACATGATCGCGACGTAAAAATTCTGCCCAGCTTCTCGTCCCAGATTCGGCGGAAAGATGAAGTTCCCCGCGCCGAAAAACATCGCAAAAAGCGTGAGCGAGATGACTAAAAACTGATTTCTGCTAAGATTTTGTTTCATTTTCGCTCCGTTTCGGATTTAAATTTGACAGATTGTATTTGGATAAAGTTGAAATTTCGTTGATTTTGGTTAAATTCGCCGATTTTTCGCGCTTGCGTGTTTCGATTTGAAATTTAACCGCGCGGCGAGAGTAAAATTTAAACATTTTAAAGTATAATCGCGCAAAGGAAAAAAATGGCGAAAACTAAAACCGTATTTGAGTGTCAAGCCTGCGGCAATCAGCAAAGCAAATGGGTCGGCAAATGCCCTCAGTGCGGAGCTTGGGATAGCTTTTTAGAACTAAACGCGCAGCAGATCGAAACGCTTAAAGAGATCTCAAAAAGCTCTGCAAAACCAAGCCTTGCAAAGCAAATCAGCGAGGTTGAAATAGAAAAAATCACGCGCATCAGCACGCAAAATAGCGAACTAGACCTAGTCCTTGGCGGCGGCGTTGTGGAGGGCTCGCTGGTGCTAATCGGCGGAAGCCCCGGCATCGGCAAAAGCACCTTGCTGCTAAAAATCGCGTCAAATTTTGCCGCTCAAGGCAAAAAAACGCTCTACGTAAGCGGCGAAGAGAGCGCGAGCCAGATCAAAATGCGAGCCCAGCGCCTTGACGCGGTTAAAGACGGGCTGTTTTTACTCACAGAAATTTTACTCGAAAACATCCTCGCCGAAGTGCGCAAAAACGAGTATAAAATCCTCGTCATCGACTCGATTCAGACGCTATACAGC
>CAUQCZ010000059.1:0-6301 GCA_963516335.1 uncultured Campylobacter sp.
GCAGAAGCGACATCAAGTCGCCAAACGACGCGAGCCACTCGGGTAAGCATTTGGGGCAGTCACCCGGATCGATTAACTTTTTAGCCATTTTTTCTACTTATCAAACTGACTAACACGGTCTTTAGGCGGCAAAAACGATAGCAGCTTCATTTCAAGCGTCCTAGGGTTGTCGCCGGCTTGGATCGCCATTATGCCCTCTAGCATCAGCACCTTTGCCGTGCCTTCATCCTTGTCGCGGATACTTAGGATGTTTGCTACGGGCGAGCCCAGGATGTTTCCTATCATCGCTCCGTAAAGCGTCGTGATAAGCGCGACCGCCATCGACGGACCGATAGCCGAAGGATCGGACATGTTCATAAGCATCGCAACCAGGCCGATGAGCGTACCGATCATGCCCATCGAGCCCGCAAAGCCCGCGATTTGCTCAAAAATTTTGATATTATCGCCGTGCCTCGAGCTAGACTGCTCCATATCTATCTCAAGTAGCGATCTGATGGCGTCCGGTTCGTTGCCGTCGACCGCCATGGATAAGCCTTTTTTTAGAAACGGGTCGGTTTCGTTATTTGCGTCGCTCTCAAGCGCCAAGATACCGTCGCGACGGGCTTTAGTGGAGTACTCGACCATTTTTTTTACGATTTCGGGCAGATTATAGGTTTTTGGTTTTGCGGCAATGCCGTAAAACGTGCCTAGTTTTTTTATCTGCTCCATCTTAAAGCCGATCATCAGCGCGCAAATCGTGCCGCCAAAAACGATCAAAACCGAGGGAATATCGATATAAGCTCCGATTCCGACGCCCATTTGCATCGAACCTAGCAAAAGCACCATAACAACTATCCAACCGACGACGCTACCTAAATCCATCTTGAACTTTCCACCTATAAAATTTGGGTTGTATTTTAGTTTTTTTTAGTTGAATAAACAGTTAAACTCTGGCTAGCTCTTTGCAAAATACGTTCCAAACCGGCATAATTTTTTTCAAAAATCGCATTTTGGTTTAAATTTCGATTTTTGCGCGCTTTGGGTGATAAAATTTACACTAACGTCTAAGCGCGATTTTAGACGTAAATTCGGCTGATACCGCAGATTTAAATTTTTTAAAGAAAGCAAAATTTAAGGCGGCAAATCTACCGCCTTTGCTAGAGTTAAATTTAATCGAAAATAGGGTAAAATTTTAAGCATCGAGGCACGAAGCTAGCTAAGCTAAGCTAAGCTAAGCTCTTTTTGGCTTAAACGCTCTTTTTGCCGTCATATAAAAGCCGCTAAATATAAAAAGCGCCATCAAAAGCGAAACCGCCGACCACAAAATTTTACCCGCAATCCCGAAAAAATATCCCGTATGCAGCTGGTAGTTCGCGCTTTTTACCATGCCTACGGTTATGCCCTCGGTTTGTTTTTGTTCCGCCATCTTGCCCTCTTTTACGTCTACGGAGGTCATTTTCGGACGAGCGGTGCTAGGCGCATCAGGCTCGTAGTATCTGACGTTTATCTTATCTCCGGCCGCTAGCATCAAGCTAAGTTCTTTATACTCTATGCCGCTTGATTTAAATATCTCGTAAGCCCTCTGCACATCGCTAAATTTATACTCGGCGCTCTTTTTACCCTCTGCTTTTGCGGGCTCACCCTCTTTGCGCTCGGTCTCTTTAGGCAAATTTTGCGCGCTGACGAAAAGTTTCATTTCCATATCGCTATACCAGCGGTACGACCACGTCAGACCCGTTAAACAGATAACTAGATAGATTACCGCGCTTAAGGCGCCTAGGCTCGTGTGCAGGTTGTGAAAAAGGGCGTATTTTTTGAGCTTAAAATTCGGCGTGATAGCTACGGAAAATTTTTGCTTAAGGCGCGGGAAATGCAGCCAAACGCCGCTTATCACGAGGATTATCATAGCAACCGTGCTTGCGCCTACTATTTGCTTGCCGACCTCGCCCGCGGTTTTATCGCCGCTTAGCGCAAGGCCTAAATTTCGGTGCAGCGACATAACCGTGCGCACGAAAGCGGTGCCGTAGTCCTTGCCGATTATTTGCGCGGTATAGGGATTAACCAAATACGCTTCGCTCCTGTTAGCATAAATTTTGACCGCTTCGTTTTCGCTTTTTTGCAGCACCAGTCTTACGGGCTGTTTGACGCCCGTTTGCTCGCTAAAGCTTTGCAAGATTTTCTCTACGCTTAGCATTTCGCCGGTTTTTTCGACCTTGACGTAGTTTAAATTTATAAGTTCCTCAAGCTCGTTTTGATACGACAAAATCGCGCCCGTAACGCCGATAAGAAGTAGCGGAATAGTAAAAACTATCGACAAAATCAGGAGGAGATTAAACAAAAATTTATTTTTCATGAGCATTTTTTTAAAAAATGAAAACAAACCGTATCCTTTATCGAAAATTTGATTTTGATTATGCTAAAAGGTCGTGATTATATTGTTTAATCCTTAAGATTTTGTTAATCGCAAAAACCTTAATCGCGCATTTAGCAAATTTGAGATAAAATCGCTCAAATTTAAACAAGGAAAAAAGATGAGCGATATCGGCGTAGTGGTGCTTGCCGCGGGGCTTGGCACTAGGATGAAATCAAGCAGGCCAAAGGTGCTTTTCGAGCTTTGCGGAGAGCCGGTGATTATTCATATCTTGCGCAAGGCTTATGAGGTCAGTAGCGACGTAAGCGTGGTTTTGAGCTATCAAAAAGAGCTAGTGGAAGCCAAAATCAAAGAAATTTTCCCTCAAACTAAAATTTACGAACAAAATTTAAAAGATTTCCCCGGCACTGCGGGCGCGCTAAAAAACATCCAGCTAAATAGCGAAAAAACGCTGATTTTGTGCGGAGATATGCCGCTTATAAAAACCAACGACCTAATCCGCCTAAGCGCGGGCAACTCAGACATCGCGCTAAGCGTTTTTGAAGCCGCAGACCCCTACGGCTACGGACGCGTCATCATAAATAATAGCAAAGTAGAAGCTATCGTCGAGCAAAAAGACGCAACCGAAACGCAAAAAATGATAAAAAGCGCGAACGCCGGCTGCTACTGCTTTAAAAGCGAAGTTTTGCGCGAAATTTTGCCCCTCATCGGCAACGAAAACTCGCAGAAAGAATTTTACCTAACCGACGCGATAAAAATAGCAAACGAGCGCGGCTTAAAGTGCTGGGCCGTCAGCGTCGAAGAGCAAAATTTCATGGGCATAAACGATAAATTTCAGCTAAGCATCGCCCAAAATTTGATGCAGGACGAAATCAAGAAAAAGTGGATGAAAGCGGGCGTGCTAATGCGTCTGCCAAATAGCGTCTATATCGACAGCCGCGCGAAATTTGAAGGCGAGTGCGAACTGCAAGAAAACGTAAGCATCATCGGAGAGTGCCTCATCAAAAACTCCGTCATAAAAAGCGGCTCGGTCGTAGAAAGCTCCGCCATAGAGGACTCGGACGTCGGCCCGCTAGCGCACCTGCGTCCAAAATGCGAGATCAAAAACACTCACATCGGAAATTTTGTCGAGCTAAAAGCAGCCAGGCTAAACGGAGTCAAGGCAGGCCATCTAAGCTATCTTGGCGACTGCGAGATCGACCAGGGCACAAACGTAGGCTGCGGCACCATCACGTGCAACTACGACGGCAAAGCTAAGCACAAAACGATCATCGGCAAAAACGTCTTTATCGGCTCGGACACTCAGCTAGTTGCTCCGGTAAAAGTCGGCGACGACGTGCTAATCGCCGCGGGCAGCACCGTAACTAGCGACGTACCAAGCGGCGCGTTAGCCATCAGCCGCATTTTTTAACGGCGCAAAAAGCGACGAAAATGCTAAAAAATAAAAAAATTTTGCTTGCGGTTTGCGGCAGTATCGCGTTTTATAAAGCTTATGAAATTTTATCCGCGCTAAAAAAAGAGGGCGCGGACGTGCGGGTTATGCTTAGCGAAGGAGCGCTTAAATTTTGCTCGGAAGCGGGCTTTGAAGCGCTGTGCGAGCATAAAATTTTAACCTCGCGCACGGAGAGCTGGCAGGACGGACTAAATCACATCGCCTACGCCAAAACCGATCTAATCCTCATCGCGCCCGCGAGCGTAAATACGATAAACAAGCTTGCAAGCGGCATTTGCGATAACGTCTTTATGCAGACTCTGATCGCTAGCCCGGCTCCCCTACTCATCGCGCCCGCAGCCAACGACAAAATGATAAATCACTTCGCCACGCGCAAAAATTTCGAATTTTTAGCGGCAAACGGCGCGAGATTTATCGAACCGGTAGAAAAAACTCTAGCCTGCGGCGACACGGGCAAAGGCGCGCTGGCAGACGTTTCTACGATCATCTACGAAACCAAAAGAATACTAACGGAGCCAAAATTTAAAGGACAAAAGGTGGTCGTAACGGGCGGCGCTACGAGCGAAAAGATCGACGACGTAAGAGCCGTGACGAATCTATCTAGCGGCAAGACGGCAAAAGCGCTGGCGGACGCCTTTTACTACGCGGGCGCGGACATGACTCTGATAGCTAGCTTTGAGACGGCGAACGCGCCCTATAAAACGCTAAAATTTCAAAGCTCGGCGGAGCTAAAAGAGCTGCTACGCGCAAATTTGACGGACGCAAATTTGCTCGCGATGGCGGCTGCGGTTAGCGACTACGCTCCAAAAAACAAATTTGAAGGCAAGCTAAAAAAGCAAAACTTAGGCGAAATTTGGACGCTAGAGCTAGCGCAAAATGACGACGTTTTGGGCTCTTTGACGGATTTTAAAAACGTCAAAAAAATCGGCTTTAAAATGGAAACGGACGCTGCAAACGCCTTGCAAAACGCAAAAAATATGCTTGAGAAAAAGAGCCTCGACGCCGTTTGTCTAAACGTACTGGGCGGCGATATAAATTTCGGCTCGGATAGCACTCAAATTACCTTTATAACACATCGCGACGCGCAAAATATCGCGCTAACGTCCAAAGAGGACGCGGCGCGGCAAATCGTAAATTTAGTAAGCAAGCTATGATAAATCCCGTCTCACGAGTGCAAAAAATCGCAAGCGGCGGCGCGGGCACGGCTCTAAACGCAAGCCTGCCCATCAGTATCAAAGTCGCCGAAAAGACGGGCTATAATCGCTACAATCTCAAAATGGGCAACAAAATTCTAAGCACGAAAAGCATGAAAAGCCTCGATGTGGACGGCGAATACTGGGGCGAGATCGCAAGCGGCACCGAAAATATCGTGATAAGAAATCTCTTTAAAAAGCCGAGCTTAGCCTACGCCGCGCCCGATGGACTCGCGCTAATAGAAAGGCTGATAAGCGAGCCTGATCTAAACTGGTTTTATGAATATATATTTAACGGTCTTAGCGCGGCGGACTCGCGAGAAACCTTTGAAAATCTAGCTCAAATGCTGCTTGCGCTACAAAAAAATATCATTAATATTTCGTTTGTTTATAACGGCGCAAAAGGCGTTTTTCAGATGAAATTTGACGGCGCTCGGACTACTCAAATTTACCTCGTTTTTTCAAATTTCGCTCCGATTATTTTCACGCTAAAAGGCGCCCGGATAATCAGCGCGCAGACGCCGTTTGAAAAGGTCGCTAGGCTTTTGCAAGGAGAGTTTGACTGCGAAGCGCAAACGACGCAAAACATCGCCGCTTTTTTTGATCCAAGCGACAAAATAATTGATTTTAAGGGCTAAAATGAACGAGCTAAACCACCTCGCGATCATAATGGACGGCAACGGCAGATGGGCCAAGCGCCGCGGTCTGCTACGCACCAAAGGGCACGAAACGGGTGCGAACGTCGTGGAGCAGATGTGCGAGTTTTGCATCGACGAGGGCGTGGCGGTGCTGAGCCTATACGCATTTAGCACCGAAAATTGGAAGCGTCCAAAGAGCGAAGTGGCGTTTTTGATGGAGCTTTTGCATAAATTTTTGCTCTCAAAACGCGAGAGTTTTATCAAAAACGGCATCAAATTTAACGTTATCGGCGACGAAAGTCCGCTAAGCGACAAGCTAAAAAACGAGATAAACGGTATCAAGAACGCAACCGCTCAAAACTCTAGGCTAAAGCTAAATTTAGCGCTAAACTACGGTGCTAAAGATGAAATTTTAAGAGCTTTTAAAAGATTTTGCGAAAAAAACGGAGGCGAATTTGACGCCCAAAACCTAACTCGAAATTTAAACGAAGACAGCCTGCAAGCTTGCCTTGATGAGCCCGCGCCCATCGACCTTCTCGTGCGCACGGGCGGCGAGCAAAGACTATCAAATTTTATGCTCTGGCAGGCTTCATACGCCGAGTTTACATTTACGCCCACGCTGTGGCCAGATTTTACCCGCGAGGAGCTAGCCCAGATAACAGCCAAA
>CAUQCZ010000060.1:0-6196 GCA_963516335.1 uncultured Campylobacter sp.
ATTTTTGCCGTCTAAATCGGCTAAAGAAATTCTTCTCAACGATAAGCTCTCGATAGGGTTATCGTTTATGATGTCGCAATACTCGCTTGGCAAAATCAAATCATTTATATGCAAGCTAGATAGCTTATTAAATTTTCTCAAAGGCGAAAAGTCCATACTTTTTCTCAAGTAGCCGCTTAACTCAAAAGTTCTAAGCTCATTTACGTAATTTAACGCGCCGATATCGCAAAGCGGCGTCGCTTGATGAGCTAAATATTAAGATGATTTATATTCGGCAAAATTTAAGGATATCTAGGCCCTTTACAAAGTCGCCATCCGACAAATCGTCTTCTAAAACGATTATCAGCCTAAAATCATCTACGTCTTTGAGAATTTAGTCAAATCAAGCAAAATTTCTTTTCGCACGCCGCTATATATAGATAAGCTTTTATTTTCTCGAATAGATAAAACCTCGTCGCAAGATAAGGTTTGCGTATCGGCGGTTAGTCTTACGTGTTTTACGGCAAGCATTTGTGTTTTTCCTTATTTTGTAGCGATCCAGCTAGACTATCGGTAAACCTCTCGTGATTTTAAACGCGTAATGCCTTGGTTAAAAATATTGGCATTAAATACTTGCAAAATACCCAAAAAGGTAAATTTACGAGCCAAATTTATAAATTTACGCAGAATTTATCCAAGCCTCAACGCTTTTTGCATCGCGGCTTGGATTTTAACCTCGTCAAGCGAGCCGTCAAAAAATAAATTTAGCGCCATAGAGGCCTGAAAAAGCAGCATATCTAAGCCGTCTTTATGCGCGAGTCTGCTAGCGGCGGCTAAATTTAAAAATGGCGTTTTTTTACCGTAAATCACGTCAAAGGCAAATTTAGCCTCATTAAAAATAGGACGCAAAAGCTCGGCGGGCGCGGGTAAATTCTCATCTTTTAGCCCCGCTGAGGTCGTATTTACGACGAGATCAAATTTGCCGCCTTTAAATTCGGCAAAATTCGCCCAGCTAAAATTTTCATATTCGGCAAAATTTGCTAGTCTCCCCTCGCTTCTATTTAGCACGCAAACTCGCGCGCCGCGGCTTTTTAGCGCATAGGCGACTGCTTTAGCCGTCCCGCCCGCGCCCAAAACGAGAGCAGAATTTATCTCGCCAAAACTCTCTATCGCCCGCAAAAATCCGGGTGCGTCGGTATTGTGGCCGTAAATTTTGCCGCCGCGAGATACCAAAGTGTTTACGGAGCCGATTTTTATAGCCGTTTCGTCTGCGACGTCGCACTGCGCAAGCGCAGCCTCTTTGTGCGGGACGGTCACGTTTGCGCCGCTTAGTTTTAGTTCTTTAAATTTAGAGACGAGTTGCGAGCCGTCCGTTAGCTCGTAGCGAGTATAGAGGGCTTCGCGAGATAAACCGAGCTCGCCCAGAGCCGCGTTATGCAGTCTGGGCGAGATGGAGTGAGAGACGGGGTTGCCGAAAACGGCGAAAATTTTCATTTTATATTTACGATAAATGCGTTTGGAGTGGCATTTTGCTTGATCTTGGCTAACTCGCTTTTTAGCTGGGCTCCGCTATAAGGGCCGACGAGTACTTTAATGATCTCATCGCCGTTTACGTTCGTCCTATATAGCTTGTATGCGTAGCCTGCGGCTTTTAGCTTGCCAAGCTCGGGCGCTTTTTCGTTAAAGTGCTTTACCGCAAAAACCTGTATGTAGCTACCGCTGTGAGCCTCGTCGCCGCCGGAAGCTGGAGTTTGCTTAGTCGGCTTTTGCTTCGCGATTTTTTCTTTATGCGCATCGGTTGCTTTTGGCTGTTTGGCTACTTTTTCGTTTTTCGCCTCTTTTTGCTTCTGCTCTTTTGTTTTTACGACATTTACGTGCTGTTTAGACTCAGCTTTTGGTTCGCTAGGCTGAGGGTTAGGAGCGTCGTTTTGCTTTAATGCCCCTTGTATGGTCGCAGGCTCCGTCGGAGGCGTAGCGGGATCGCCGGCTTGTGCCTCTTGCTGCTTTTTATCCTCTTTTTCCTTGAGCGACTTTACCATATCTTCAAAGCTATCTTGACCTTTATTTTCAGGCACGATAGGCACTTGCTCAAAGTTATTTTGCTGCGGCTCCTGGACTAAAGGCTGGGTCGGTTCGGGTTGCGGTTGCGGCTGAGCTTGAGCTACTTGCTCCGGCGTAGGCACGTTTACTTGTTGCGGGATACTTCTAGTATTATCGGGTTCTGGCGGTAGAGTCATCCTAGAGTCGGGCTGGGCTATCTGGGCATTGGTTTCTGATGAATTTAAAAATTTCATCGCGATCAAAACCGCCAAAAATATAATGACGAAGACGGCAACTAGGACGAGTATCCTTTTGACGCTTTTGCTTTTTTTGTCTTCGTTGTTATCAAGCATGATGTCTCTTAGCTCGTTATACTCCATTTTTACTCCTTACATATGTTTTGACCAGCTTGCGCCGCGCTCTTTTTGATAGACCTTATACGGTAACGTCAAGATATTAAATTCTTTCGGTAGCTCCATCGTCGGAAACACTCTCCACTCTTTAACCAAACGCGAACTAAGCAGCATAGATAGCTTGTTTGCGATCTGGTAGCCCTCGTTTAGCGTCGTGTGGCCTTTATGCACGTAGAGGTGCAAGTGCCCCGGTGTCTTGCTCTCGTAAGCGGTAAAATTTATAAACCCCTCCTCGCGGAGCAAAAGCTGAGCTCGGTGCCAAAAGCGCTCTGGCATCCTGCCGTTGTAGTCAAATACGATATTTTCGACCTTATCGCCAGGCAGTATCAGCGAGTGCGCGACGGTGATCTTGCCCTCGTCGTGATCTTTTATCACCTGATAGCTTAGAGGCTCGTTTATGAGCTCAAATTTATTAAAAAACGTCCGCCCCTTGTACTCGATCTTGCTTACGATGTTATCGCGTTTGATCCAGTAGTGGCTCGTGTTCATTTTGATTAGCGCGGTGTCTATGCTTTGCATCAATAAGTCGCCTTATCGTAGATGATAAATTTGCTCGCAAGCTCTTTTAGCTCGGCTTTTACCTTGCTTTGAAGCTCGGCGTTATTGATATCGCTTAGCACATCGGCGATTTTGTTTGCGATGATCTCAAATTCCGCTTCTTTCATACCGCGAGCCGTAAGCGCCGGACTTCCGATGCGGATACCGCTCGTGATAAACGGGCTTCTTGTTTCGCCCGGGACCGTATTTTTATTTACCGTTATGCCCGCGTTTCCAAGAGCGATATCGGCGTCTTTACCGCTAAATTCGCGGTTTAAAAAGCTCATTAAAATTAGGTGGTTATCGGTGCCGCCGCTAACTAGATCAAAGCCGCGTTTTACTAAAATTTCGGCTAGTTTTTTGATGTTTGCTTTGACTTGCTTGGCGTAAATTTTCCACTCAGGGCTTAGGTTGTGTTTAAAGCCTACCGCCTTTGCCGCGATAACGTGGACTAGAGGTCCGCCCTGGATACCCGGAAAAATAGACGCGTTTATCTTTTTGGCGTACTCTTCGTTATTCGTCATGATGATACCGCCGCGAGGTCCGCGAAGCGTCTTGTGCGTAGTCGAGCTAACCACGTCGCAGTGCGGGAACGGACTCTGATGCTCGCCAGCTACGACTAAACCGGCGATGTGCGCCACATCTGCAAAGAGTATAGCGCCTACTGCGTCGGCGATCTCGCGGAATTTCTTAAATTCGATCTCGCGCGTATATGCGCTTGCGCCGCAGACGATCATCTTAGGTTTTACGATTTGCGCGATTTCCATCACCTTATCGTAGTTTATGCGTCCGTCAAGCTCCACGCCGTAAAAAAAGCTCTGATAAATTTTACCCGAGCTGCTTACTTTTGCGCCGTGAGTTAGGTGTCCGCCGTGGCTTAGATCCATGCCTAAAATTTTGTCCCCTGGATTTAAAAGCGCGCCGTAAACGCCCTGGTTCGCCTGTGAGCCTGAGTTTGGCTGTACGTTTGCAAATTCGCAACCAAAAAGCTCTTTGCAGCGATCGATCGCTAGCTGCTCGATCTGATCGACGTATTCGCAGCCGCCGTAGTAGCGTTTGCCTGGATAGCCTTCTGCATATTTATTGGTTAGGATAGAACCCATTACTTCCATTACTTCAGGGTAGGTAAAATTTTCGCTCGCGATCATTTCGAGGTGGTCGCATTGGCGTTTTAGTTCTAAATTTACTAAATCGAAAATTTCTTTATCGTAACTTTGCAAACTCATTAATTCTCCTTGGTTTCGTTTTTTTGCGGTCTCATCGCGGGGAAAAGCACCACGTCGCGAATGGATTTTTTATTGGTTAGTAGCATCACGAGCCTATCTATGCCGATGCCCTGACCCGCAGTCGGAGGCATCGCGTAGCCAAGAGCCCTCACGTAGTCCTCATCCATCTCGTGAGCTTCGTCGTCGCCGGCGTTTTTGGCTTCGATCTGCGAAGCGAAGCGACCGTATTGATCGATCGGGTCGTTTAGCTCGTTAAAGCCGTTTGCTAGCTCGCGTCCTGCGATAAATAGCTCAAATCTCTCGGCTATATCAGGGTTCGTATCGCTTCTGCGAGAAAGCGGGCTGATAGAGATCGGATAGTCGATGATAAAGGTCGGATCGATTAGTTTGCTCTCTACGTAGTTATCGAAAAGTTCGGCCTGCAAGTGGCCTAAATCAAGCTTAGCGTTTGCCTCAAAGCCGTCCGTTTTGAGCTTGGCTAAAATTTTATCCTTATCGCCGATAATCGACTCATCTAATCCACCGATTTCTACGAGCGCTTTTTTGTAGCTTATGCGTTTAAACGGCTTGCTAAAATCTATCTGCATACCGTCAAATTCGATGATTTTAGGCATATCTAGTTTATCAAGAAGCACGTTAAATAGCTCCTCGGTTAGCCCCATCAAATCGTGATAAGTGTGCCACGCCCAGTAAAACTCGATGCTTGTAAATTCGGGATTATGCGTTAGATCCATACCCTCGTTGCGGAAATTTCTATTCATCTCGTAAACCGCGTCAAAGCCGCCCACGATGAGACGCTTTAGATAAAGCTCTGGCGCGATGCGCAAAAATCTCTCCACGCCAAGCGCGTTGTGAAAGGTTACGAAAGGCTTAGCGTTAGCTCCGCCGGGGATCGGGTGCATCATAGGAGTCTCAACCTCCAAAAAGCCCTTGTCCTCGAAAAATCTGCGAATCGTACTAACGATAACCGAGCGGCGCTTAAAATCAGCCCTAACCTCTGGGTTCATTATCATATCAAGGTATCTCTGGCGGTATCTAGTCTCGATGTCGGTTAGTCCGTGAAATTTCTCCGGAAGCGGCGAAATGGCCTTTGACGCCAAAGTTAGCTCGCTAACGTGCATAGAAAATTCGCCCGTTCGCGTAACGAAAGCATATCCGCGCACGTATACGATGTCGCCTACTTCGATATTTTTCTTTACGACCTTAAACCAATCCGGATCAAGCGTCTTATTACTAAAATAAATTTGGAGATTGCCGTCCTCATCCTCGATGTTGGCAAATATCGCCTTGCCAGCATCCCTGATGAGCTTAACGCGTCCGGCTAGGCTTACCAACTGCCCCTCGGCGCTTTTTTCTTCGGTGTCAATAATATGTTTAAATTTGAGCCTAAATTTAGCTATATCCATATCGCGGCGCAAAAAATGCGGATAGGGATTTACGCCCGCGTTTCGTAGCTCGTTTGCGGTCTCTAGCCTTTGGATTTCCAATTGATTTTCAAATATCACTTGCCGCCCTTTGCCTCTTTGGCGATACACTCCTTGCATACTCCGTAAAGCTGCATCATGTGTCCGGTTAGCTTAAAGCCGTGTTCTTTTGCTATGCTGGATTGTCTTTTTTCGATCGTTTGATCTTCAAATTCTATGATCGTTCCGCATCTGCGGCATATCATGTGGTCGTGATGAGGCTTGGTGGCAAGCTCGAATTTTTTCCCTTGCGAGCCGAAGCTGATAGAAGTTACCATCTCGGCTTCCTCGAGTAAATTTAGCGTTCTATAAACGGTCGCGATGCCGACGTTTAAGTCGGGATAGGTCTCTTTAATAAAAAAATATAGTCTCTCCGGAGTAAAATGCTCGTCGTTATTGTAAAGCGTTTTTAACAAAACTTCGCGCTGCTGCGTGTATTTTAACCCGTTATCTCTTAAAATTTTTTTGAATTTTTCAAGAAGGGCGTCGTATTCTAAATTTTCGATAGTCATCTTTGCTCCTTAAATCGTCGAATTTA
>CAUQCZ010000061.1:0-6158 GCA_963516335.1 uncultured Campylobacter sp.
GTGTTTTGGCGACGTGGATACGGTTTTGGACGAGCTTAGCTTTAGCGCGGACGCCGTTTTTATGGACGGTTTTGCTCCCGCTAAAAACGAAGCGATGTGGAGCGAGCGGGTTTGCGCTAAAATCGCAAATTTATGCGCTTTTGGTGCTAGCGTTTGCACGTATTCGGCCTCGGGCGCGCTAAAAAGAGCCCTGCAAAATAGCGGTTTTGAGGTAAATTTGCTAAAAGGCTACGGCAAAAAGCGCGAGATGCTACGTGCCAAATTTGCGGGCGAGCGACAAGCTAGAAGCGAGATTTGGTTTAGCAGATTTGATCCCGCCGCCACGATCGCTCCAAAGACGGCGCTAGTGGTCGGCGGCGGAGTGGCGGGCTGCGTTTGCGCGTTTAAGTTGCGCCAGCGCGGCCTAGACGTCACGATCGCCGAAAAGCGCAGCGACATCGCACTAAACGGCTCCGGAAATCACTGCGGGATATTGATGCCGCTTATCACGAAGCCGACCGTAAATTTAGGCCGCATGCATATGAACGCGTTTTTGCAGGCGGCGCGCTTTTACGGCCAAAACCTCGGCGCTGATGAGATAGAGTTTTGCGGCGCGACGGACTACGCGTACGAGCAAAAGACGCTGGAGCGCTTTTACGAGTGGCGCGAATTTGACGCGGATAACGGCGTTTTTGAGCTAAAATTTGATAGCGAGCCCTACGCTAGCACGTTTATTTTTAAGGGCGCAAAAGCTCGCCCTAGAAAGATGTGCAAAGCGGCAAGCGCGGGTATAAAAACGCTTTTAAACTGCGAGTTTACGGGCTTTGAGACGCTTGGGGGCGGTGCGGTTAGGGCGCATTTTAAGGACGGACGAATCATTGACGCCGACGTACTCGTGCTGGCTATCGGTAGCGAGAGCATGGAACTCTTTGCGGACTACGACATCAGGCTTAGCTCCGTGCGTGGCCAGGTCACGCATATTAAGCCCGCCGTCTGGACGCCTGTGCCCTTTAGCGCCAAAGGCTACGTTTGCCCACCTACCCAAGGCGTGCAGGTGATCGGCGCTACTTATGATAGAAATCTTTTTTTGGACGAGCCGCGCTCTAGCGACGACGAGAAAAATTTAGCCGACGTCGCCGAGTTTTTGGACGGTAAATTTGCCAAAAACGAGCGGCTAAATTTAGACGGGCAGGATTTAAATTTGACTACCGACCCGGACGGCGCCGCTGAAACTTTAAATTACGATATAAATTTGAGTAAAAATACGGATTTGCGCGCCAAAACCGCTGGAGACTCGGCACAGGCGCAAGATGCAAATTTGACCGCGCCTGAAAACAGCTCAAACATCGCGGCTAAAATACCGCAAAACATCCGAATAATCGGTTCAAAAGTCGGCTACCGCAGCTATAGCGGCGACCGCTTTGCGCTTATCGGGCGACTTTACGACGAGGATTTTTACAAAGACAGTTACAAATCGCTGCTTTGGACGAAAGGTAAGCCCAATCCGCACCCAAAATACGTGCCAAACATTTACGTAAGCACCGCTCACGGCTCGCGCGGGCTTTGTACGGCCGTGCTTGGCGCCGAGCTTATCTGCGATCTTATTTTTGACCGTCCGCTTTGTGTCGAAAAATCGCTTTTTGACGAGCTTCATTTGGCGAGATTTCTTATTAGAAAGCTTAAAAAGGGGCTAAAATAAGCCGTTTTGACGCGTCAAGATTTATTGCCTCGGTCGCTTATAAATTTGATGTTGCGACAACTTAAATTTAGCAAAAATCGTTAGGATTGCCAAGCGGTATAAATTTAGCAAATAGCCTTGCTTTGCAAAACGGCGCGTCAAATTTGGCGCAATCAAAAAGCTCGGCCAAAAGCGCGCGTAAACGGCCTTCTTGTGGGCTGTGCTAAATTTAGCGGCTAAAGCTTAATGACTAAACGCCAAGGCTAAAGGTATATCCGCAAAACGGAAAATACGCCCTTAAACTCGGCTTTAGCCACTCAATATAAATCAAAAACCGACAAAGCCTGACTGCGTGATTTGACGAGAGATTTTTTAAGCAGCTCAAACCGCGCTAGCTTTTGCCAAGACTTGGCGGATTAAATTTAAGACAAAAACGAGAGAGGCGGATAAAACTATCTTTTGAGTCGGCAAATTTTGTTTTATTTCGTAAATTTTATAGAGATAAAATCCAAAAATGCCGTTATTTGGGTTTTTAAACCAAGATGGGTCAGGCTAGTCGCTACAAGATTTTAAGAGATTTTACGTTAATTCAAACCGACGCAGTTTGCGGGCGGTAGGATAAATTTAAGATTTTGCGCCGTCTTTAGTTTATGCGGCTAGCCTGCGTTAAATTTGCTCTAGGCGGGGCGCTCGGCAAACCCGGTATAAATTTGCCCAAGCGCCTAAATTTAAGTTTAAAATAAGATAAAGGCGGATTATCGCAGCCGCATACCGACTAATCCGCCTAACTCGCCTAAACGCTTGGCGTAGGGTAGGTGCCTGGGATCAAGATGTCGCTTGTTACATCCTTGATATCCCTATGTCCGGCAAAAGCCATCGTCGTATCCATCTCGTCGTATAAAATTTGCAGCGCTCGCGTAACGCCTTCCTCGCCGTATGCGCCAAGTCCGTAAACAGGCGCGCGTCCGAGCATCACGCCTTTTGCGCCCATAGCCCACGCTTTTAGCATATCTTGGCCGGTGTAAAATCCGCTATCTATCCACACCTCGGTTTTATCGCCGACGGCTGCGACGATATCTGGTAGCGCCTTGATCGAGGAGAGAGTGCCGTCCATCTGACGTCCGCCGTGGTTTGATACTATGATGGCGTCTGCGCCGTGCTTGACGGCTAGCTGCGCGTCTTTGGGCAACATAATGCCTTTTAAAATTATCTTACCGCCCCAGAGATTTTTGATCTCCTCGATGTCGCTCCACTGCAAGCTCGGATCAAACTGCTCTTTAGTCCATGAGCTTAGTGAGCTTAAATCGCTTACGTTTTTTGCGTGGCCGGCGATATTTCTAAACGTCCAGCGTCTGTTTTTTAGATACCTTAGCCCCCACGGGATTTTCGTGCTTAGATTTATGAGATTTGGTATCGTAAATTTAGGCGGCGTAGATAGACCGTTTTTGATATCGCGGTGGCGATTTCCCAGTACTTGTAGATCGACAGTGACGACGAGAGCGGAGCAGTTTGCGGCTTTTGCCCTGCGGATTAGGTCTTTCATAAACTCTCTATCGCGCATAACGTAAAGCTGAAACCAAAACGGCTCGACTCCGGCCTCGACTAGATCCTCGATCGAGCAGATCGACATAGTAGAGAGCGTAAAAGGTATGCCGAATTTTTGAGCGGCGCGCGCCATATGTATCTCGCCGTCCGCCCACATCATCCCCATAAACCCCACCGGCGCGGTCATAGCCGGAAATTTTACCTTTTTGCCTAGTAGCTCGGTCTCTAGGCTGCGATTTGCCATATCTACTAGGATTTTTTGTTTAAATTTTATCGGCTCAAAATCCGTGCGGTTTTCGCGGTACGTGGTCTGCGTCCAAGATCCCGTATCTACGTACTCATAAAACATTTTAGGCACGTTACGGTAGCATACTTGCCTTAGGTCTTCGATGTTGGTCATCAAAGTTAAGTCTTTCATTTTTTATCCTTTGTGAAAAATTTAAATCGGAGTAATTATCTCTCATTGCCTCTTTTTAAGCGATAAAAGTTATCGTCTAATGTTTTGAATAAAGAAAATTTGAGCTTTAAATAGCGCTTTTTGGCAAAAAAATTATCGTTGTTTCGCTTGGTTACTCTTTACGGCATCATGGATACGCCACGGAGCGTAGGTATTTTTTGCTTTTATAGTGTGTAAAATAGAAACAAATTTTGGGTTTAAATTTGACTTTAATGAAATAATGCTTAAATAATTAAGCTAGATTTGCATTATAATAAAGCAAATCAAATTTAAGATTTTAGAACAGAATTTAAGCCTGCTAAGACGCATTTTAAAGGTAAATCAGTAAAAAAAGAAAATTTTTCGCATAAAATTCGTAAACAATTAAATTTTTGCGGGGTATAAAGCATAGCGACGAGCTTTGGTTTTATGCCGAGCCGCTAACTCGCGCAGGCCGTAGATTTTTACGATTTTTTAGGCTTATTTTTCACAATAAATCATAGGCATAAATAAGGCGAATAATCGGCGGTAGTAAATGGGTTTTGCTTGCTCTTGCGAAATTTAAGCCTTGGCGGCTACTGTCTTAAGACACTTAAAGCAAGACGCACAAAAATATAGAAATCATCCAAAACGTAGCGTCGCGGGCGAGCTTATTTTTGGGCTTTGCAGATTTTTATTAAGATTAGGTTGCTATATTTTTGATTTTAACGCATTTTTCTAATACCGCCCTGATATTCGCTCAAAATTATACGGCGTCCTCTCGGACTTATCTGGGTTTTGTACGGATGGGGATTAAATTTACGCAAGAAAAATTTAGATTTGCGAATAAGATTTAATTCAAGACCTTTGCCGTTTTATTATTTTAGCAAAGGCCTTAAGGAGATAAAGTCTATTTTTTACCTAAAAAATTGCCCGCGATCCTAAAAATATCGTCCACGATCGAGCCGTCTTTGTTCTGATCCAAAAACTGCGTAAGCATCGACATCATGGAGCTGCTATCTGCAGAGTCTTGCAAATTTGAGGCTTTTAGCTGGTTGTTTAGCATGCCTGCGATCATCGGCGCGATCATCGGTAGCAAGGTTTTGATAGAGTCCGCGCTGATGCCTAACTGCGAACCTATGTCGCTAGCTAGGGCGCTACTGTTTTCTTTTGAGCCCGTTAGCACGCCAAGCAGCTCGTTACCCTCGGTGACGCTGATATTTTGCGGGGCGTCAGCCATCTCGTCAAGGTTTGAGCGGCGGATCATCTCTAGGAAATTTGACGAATCGGCGTCTGATTTAAAATTTTCGTTCGCTCTTTGCATGAAAATCGGCGCAATCTTAGAAATTACGGCCTCTACGTCGTTTGCTGCCAGTCCGCTTTTTTGCGACATCGCGTCTATCATACCGCCTGAGTTGCCCAAAAGTAACTTTAATATATCCATTTTTATCCTTTTGATTTTTTCGCGAGTTTAAACTCGGCCGCCGCTTGTTTGAGCTTAACGAAACTGCGGCCAAGCAAGCCTAAGCGGCTTATTTGTAGTTTTTGATTGCCGCGTCCAGGATCTCTTTCGCGGCCTGGGCATCTTTAAATCCTTTAACCTTGACCCATTTGTTGGGCTCTAAAATTTTATAAGTTTCAAAGAAGTTTTTGATCTTATTTAAAGTGGCCTCAGGCAGGTCTTTGTAGCTCTTGATCCCGTCAAATCTCGGGTCGATCTTGGTGACCGGTACGGCTAGTAGCTTCTCGTCCAGACCCGCTTCATCCTCCATCACGAGTACGCCGATTAGGCGGCACGGGATCACGCTGCCTGCTTGTAGCGGATATTCGTTTAGTACCAAGATATCGGCAGGATCGCCGTCTGCTGCGAGCGTGTTTGGCACGAAGCCGTAGTTTGCCGGGTAGAACATCGCCGAGTAGAGTACGCGATCGACTACGACCGCGCCGCTATCTTTGTCGATTTCGTATTTGATGTTCGAACCGTACGGGATCTCGATCACGGCGTTGATTTTGTCCGGGTTTGAACCTGCTTTGATTTTTGAAACGTCCATTTTTATCCTTTGTAAAGCTCCTATCTCGCCAAAATATTTTGAGATAATCGCCTTGAAATTTAAGTAAGCGATTATATAAAATCTCGGCTAAATTTGGAGTAAAACGAGAACTTCTGCTAGCTAAAATTTGGCGGGCTTACGGCGGTAAATTTAAAACTAGAACGTAAAATGCGCTACCGCAAGGAAGACTTTGGATGGCTAAATTTGGAAGGAAATTTAAGGCGGCAAACCGCCCTAAAATTATTTGATTATTTCGATATTTTTTACGTCGATAGAGGTTTTAGTAAAGTCCTTATCGACCTCGCCGTAGATGCGCACGGGCGTGTTTTCATCGACGGTTACGCCTCTCCAGTCCTCGTGGTCGATCTCGACTTCGATCGCGTCGCCGTTTTTATCGACGAACTGGTAGTGCTCAGGGCGAAACTCGGAGACGATCTTTCCCTCAAGCACGACACGAGCGTCATCGGGTAGCGTTAAGGCCTGCTTTACG
>CAUQCZ010000062.1:0-6074 GCA_963516335.1 uncultured Campylobacter sp.
GTTTACAGACTAGAACAAGAGCGCGTCATCGGCGAATACTTCAACAAACTCCTCGCAAAAGCTAATGTCAAACATCTGCGCTAAACTCAAATTTAAGCACAAATTTAAGCCGATTTGATTCGGCTTAAATTTATTTTTGGCCGAGTTTAGATTTAGCCGCTTACTCGCCCAAACTCGTACCTTCACGGCGTAAATTTCGCTAAAATTCGCTCTAAACGTAAAATCCTAAAAAGGCAAAATTTGAACATAAACGAAGCTATAGTTGCCACCGCAAAAAAGCAAAAAGAGTGTCGGGGAATCATCATTAAAAATGTAGTTTTTGGCTTTTTATTTATTTATGTCGTGCCATTTGTCATAGCTTTTATCTTGGAAACAATTTTTGAAAGCGACTCGGCGATACTTATTGTGCTTATCGTTTATATTCCGGTGGATTTTGTGATTTGGACTATATGCTGCGAAAAAGTAATGACTGCATGGTACGAATACCCAACGTTCTATAAAAACGTTTTCGTCCGTACCGCTATCCGCGAGGTAGATCCAAATTTTAGCTACGATCTGTTTGCCGGCATCAGCCGTAAAGAATTTCGCAAAATCGGCATTTATTCGCCTGACGAGTTTCGCGCCGAAGACTTAATTAGTGGAACGTATAATGGCGTCAAATTTAGCCTCAGCGAAGCGATCGATATCCCAAACGGTGCGAAGCTAAATTTCGGCGACTTGGCGGCGCTAAATTTGCTATCTGCGATAGTTTTTGCCTGGGAGACGATGAAGGATATGCAGGCCTTTAGCGGTTCGGTTTTAGTCTGCGAGTTTTACAAGAAATTTAGCGGGCAAACGATAGTGGCAAGCCGCACTCTAAATACTAAATTTTTAGGCGAAAAAGAGCAGATGGACGATACTCTTTTTAACGACGAATTTAGGGTTTTTACGGACGACAAGGTTGAAGCAAGATATCTTTTGACGCCCGCATTCATGAAGCGCTTGCGCGAGCTAAAAGAAAAATTTGCGGGAGAGATGGGCGTGAGCGCGGCGTTTATGGACGATAAATTTTATTTATTTTTAAACGGAGCGAAAAATAAATTTGAAACGACGCTCTTTTCGCTGCCGCCTAGCCTTGAGGACGCCGCACAGATCAAAAAGGAAATTTCAGAGCTTTTATCTATCATAGACGAGTTAAATTTAAACCTTGATATTTTTAAGCTAGGATAAAATCGCGGCTTTTAACTTAGTCGCCGCATAAATTTAGACTATAAGCGGCGTTTTGGCCGCAAATCGCCTGTTTTACCTAAACCGTCGCACCGATTTTTTGCCGAAATTTATTTTAGACGCGGCGGGGTGAAAGCTAGGCAAAGTCATACGGATTTTTGCGACGCCGTTTTGCCATGGATAAGGTAATGCCGATAACCGAATTTGCGTTTTTAGGATTTAGCGGATTTGCGGCTAAATTTATAAAACTCAAAATCTCTTTAAGCTTATGCGTCAAATTCCGTCCGCTAAAACGATTTTAGAAGGCGCGGGATAAATTTAATCATCTCGTGGCGGGGGCGCCTAGCAAATTCTAAATTTGGCGTAAATGAAATTCGGCTTGATATTGAGTCGCCGATTTTGCCGGGATAAATTTGATTTTGCTTGGCATTGCCGCGGTAAGCGCAGTAAATTTATAAATAAAACGTAACGGTAAATTTATCCTAAGTTAGCGTATCGGCGATTTGCCCATACTCAAAACGTCTCGGTCGGTTTTTAAATAAAGCGAATTTGAGCCAGGTTTACCTAGCCCGCAGCCTTTTGGCCGCTAGGCAAGGTAAAAATACGTATCCGTCCAGCCCGTAATTTAATGGCGGGAGAGGTAGTTGGTATCGTAGTTGTTTTCGATGAAATCGCGATTTTCCATCATCGCTATATGAAAGTCTCGCGTGGTTTTGATGCCGCTTATGACGAGCTGTTCTAGCGCGACCTTCATCTTGCGTATCGCGCGGTTGCGGTCGGTATCCCAGACGATGAGCTTGCCGATCATACTGTCGTAATACGGCGGGATCGAGTAGTCCTGATAGATGTGGCTATCCATGCGCACGTTTCGGCCGCCCGGGCAGACGTATTTGGTTATCTTGCCGGGACTTGGCGTAAACGTATTTGGATCCTCGGCCGTGATGCGGCACTCGATGGCGTGGCCTTTTAGCATGATGCTCTCTTGAGGCGGTAGCGCCTCGCCCTGGGCTACTTTTATCATTAGCTCGATGATGTCTAGGCCGCTCACCATCTCGCTCACGCAGTGTTCGACTTGCAGGCGCGTGTTCATCTCGATGAAGTAAAAATCCAAATTTTTATCGACCAAAAACTCAAAAGTTCCCGCACCCTCGTAGCCGATAGCTTTTGCTGCTTTTATCGCCGTTTCGTGTAGCCTCTCTCGCGTCGCTTCGTCTAGTAGTATCGCAGGGCTTTCTTCGATCAGCTTTTGGTGGCGGCGCTGCATAGAGCAGTCGCGCTCGCCGATATGCAGGACGTTGCCGTGGCTGTCGCCGATGATCTGAACCTCGATGTGGCGCGGGTTTAGGATGTATTTTTCCATATACATAGTTCCGTCGCCAAACGCGCTCATCGCCTCGCTTTCGGCCGACCAAAACGCCTTTTCGATATCCTCTTCGCGCTCGACCACGCGCATGCCGCGCCCGCCGCCGCCTGCTGCTGCTTTTAGGATGACCGGATAGCCGATTTTTTTAGCTAGTTCTTTGGCTGCTTTGGTGTCGGCTACCGCGCCGTCAGAGCCAGGGATCACCGGTACGCCCGCACGCTGCATAACTTGCTTTGCCTTGCTTTTATCGCTCATCAGCGCCATCGCGGCTACGCTAGGACCGATAAATTTTAGCTTGTGGTGCGAGCAAATTTCGACGAAATTTTGATTTTCGCTGAGAAATCCGTAACCCGGAAATATCGCGTCGGCTTCACTGATTTCGGCCGCGCTAATGATTGCGGGGATATTTAAGTAGCTGTCGCTTGAGCGCTCCTTGCCGATGCAAATCGCCACGTCGGCGTATTTGACGTAGAGCGCGTCTTTATCGGCCGTGGAGTAGACCACGACGGCTTCTTTGCCCATTTCCCTTATCGTTCGCAAGGCTCGCAGCGCGATTTCGCCGCGATTTGCGATTAAAATTCTTTTTATTTCCATCAAATTTTCTCCACGCCAAATAGCGGCAAGCCAAACTCGACCGGCTGGCCGTCGGAAACGAGCAGTTCGGTGATCTGGCAGTCAAATTCGGCCTCGATCTCGTTCATTATCTTCATCGCTTCTATGATACCTACGACGTCGCCTTTTCTAACGCGCTGACCTACTTTGACAAAGGGCGCCGCGCCGGGGCTTGGAGCAGCGTAGAAAGTACCGACCATAGGCGATTTTATGCTGTCTTTTGGAGAATTAGCAGGAGCTTTGACCTCTGAGTTTACCACCACGTTTACAGGAGTCGGAGTCGGGGCGGGAGCCTGGATAACGGGCTTTGGCAGCTCGCAGCAGTCGGCGAATTTTTCAAGCTCGACCTCAAAATCCCCGCTTTTTATCTTTATGCGGTTCATATCCATGTCGTTAAAAAACTCGATCAGCTCTTTTATGTCTTCTTTTTTCATAGAAATTTCTCCTAAATTTTTGTAGATTTTAAAAATTCTAATTGTAGCGAAAAATTGATAAATTTAGGCATTTTTTAGGTTTTTGTGCGCCTTGATGCGCTTAAAACGTCAAAGCTAGTTTGATTTTGATTAAATTTAACCAAAACGCCTAAGTTAAATTTAGCTTGCCTAAATTTACCGCCTCGCGCGTTTATAATGACGGGCGCGGCTTTTGCAGCGATTTTTATGCGCGAGACGTTTTATTTATTTGCCTGCGATAAATTCTCTGGCATTTACGCGGCGGATGATATTTTGCAAACTAAGCGTAAATTTAATCATCGCTTTGCACGGCGCGTAAATTTATCGCCATGTTTTAAGCCTAGCCCCAAACCAGCCCCTCATAAGGCGCATCTTCGCAGATACATTTCTTGATCCGATTAGCCTCGCGGCGGATCACCTGCCGCCACGTGAGGTTTTGCCCGTTTAGGCAGATCGTTTCACCAAGCCTCGCGATTATTTTTAGCTCTATTTTTTGCACGGCGTCGTTGCTAAATTTTATTCGCCCGGCGTCCGTTTGAAAGTCCTTTGCGGTGATCTCCTTTTTATTTAGCATGCTAAAAATCAGCGTATCGCCCAAAATCGGCTTAAAAATCTCGGCAAGATCGAGGTGCAGGCTCAGCGCGCGGTAGTTTGGCTCGTGCAAAAAGCCGATGCGCGGATCAAGCTCGGTTTTATAAATTTCGCTAAGGCAAACGTTATAAATGCGCGTATTTACGTAGCTTATGAAGCTGTTGATTTTATCGGCGGGCGGACGCTTGGAGCGGACGGTAAATTTAAAGCTTTTTTGATCCGCGATTATATCGTTCCATTTTTCGTAGTAGAGCTTTTGAAACGCCCCTTCCACCGCCATTATCGCAGACACGTCCGCCGCGACGTTTAGCGCCTCTATGTGGGGCGAGACGTCAAATTTCACGCCGTGTCTTTTGCAGTTTGCCACGTCGTTTAGGATGTGCGCGCGAGTGATCTCGCGGGCGATGTAGGCGCGCTTAATGGGATCGTCAAAGGCGCGGACCTGATTTAGCAGCACGAAGCCGCTTTTATTGACCGAATTTGAGGTGTTTGGATAAAAATTACCGCGAAAGCTCTGATACGGGCTAAAAACGTGCAAAAGGACGTTGTTGTCCGCCAGAAACGCCATAGTGTAGGTGTCGATCTGCACTTTTGCCAGCACGTAAATTTCATCGATCGCGTTTATCGGCAAAATTTTACTAGCGACGACCGCGCCCGCATCGTCAAATTTATCAAAATAGATATTGTTATCTTGCCTAAAAAGCCTACCTGCGCTCAAAATAAAATGCGTCCTGTCGCTTTTTTGCATCTTTTTTCCTTAAATTTAGCTGGGATTTCAAACGCCGCTGCCAAATTCGGCAAATTTACGCGAGCAAATTTAACTAAACAGCGCGCCGCTTTTATCCTGTCCGATTACGATACGCTTGGAGTATTTCAGCGAATTAAACGTATAAATCACGATAGAATCGAGCTGCGTAACGCACTCTTTTTGCAAAATCGCGGTTAGTTTTTTAAAATCGCTCTCGCGAATCTCGCCTTCAAAAACGGAAAACTGCACTCGCGGCAAAAACTTCTCGACCGCCTTTCTGATGCGGTTTGCGTTGTTTTTCTCTTTTTGCTCCGCGTCGGCGATGTCGTAAAATAAAATGGCGTACATTTTAATCTAACTCACGCAATATCCGCTATAAGCGCAGTTTGCGCAAAATTTGCCCTGCGTAAATTTCGGCGGTCGCTCTAGATTCGCAAGCGCCGTTATCTCGCTTAAAATTTGCTCGATCAGAGCGAAATTTTCACTGCTATCCTCCACCAAAATCACCTTTTTACCGCTGATTAGTTTGCCTTTTACCTCTTTTAAATTTAAGCCCGTTTTTAAAAGATAGATATAAAAAAGTAGCTGCATCTTGCCCGCAAGCTCGTTTTTTAGGCTCTTTTTGTATTCGATGATGAGATAATGTCCGCGCTGCTTGGAAAGTTTGTCGAATTTCAAATTTGAAAATGCAAACTCCTGCAAATCGCTCTCTTTGATGTCCGCCAGCGCCTTGCCCATCAGCACGTTTTCATCCTCTTGATCGGCGTGGATATGGTGCGCGTAAAGCCACGCCTCACGCTTACAGGTAACGTAATAATTCACAAGCGTGCCGGTTATTTGGTCCTTGCAAAACATTAGTCGAAAAACTCATTCTTGAGATTTAAGGCGGCATCCTTTTTAATCCCGAAATTATTATTGTACGAAGTATCGCCGAATGGTAAATAATAGACATCTTTTAGCCCATCAATACGCTTTATATTTAAACGCTTTGCATCAAATTCTGTGATATTTACACCAAATCTATTAATTTTCTTAATAGTATTCGTAAATATATCTTTCTTAGTAAATTTGTCCATATCAAGCCTATTGATTTCAAAAATTT
>CAUQCZ010000063.1:0-6063 GCA_963516335.1 uncultured Campylobacter sp.
CATAATCACCAAGCGCGCCGACGACACGATAGACGACGCCGTGTTGTTTTACGACTACAAAAAACAGCACCCAAAAGCCCCGATAAAGCTAATCAAGGCGGGCGAAACGCCGATGTATACGGCAGCGATCGTACATAAAGGCAACGCCGAGCTACTAGAAGCGATAAACAAGGCTCTAAACGAGCTAAAAGTAGAAGGCAAGCTAAAAGAGATTTCGATGAAGTATTTTAACAGGGATATCTCGGAGTAAATTTAGGCTTAAATTTAGAGGCGGCAAGGCAGATTTGCCGCCGTTAGCAGATTGATTAGACTTTAGCCGCCTATCTTGCGCCCGTCTTAAAGTCGTGTGGCGTAAAATTAACGGAGTTTTAGTTTATGCAAAAGCTGGGTTTTGATATATTTTTATTTTATCTTAAACTTTTTTTGCATAAAATCGTCGTTTAAATTTAAAACGAAAGGTGCATCATGAAAAGCGATATGTGCGACATGTGTTGTTGCGAGACGAAAAGCTAGGGCGCTAGGCACGAATTTCTTTTTAAGTGCTTAGCAAGTCGCTAAACATTTAAAAAGAATTTTACTTAATCCGCATGCGCGAGCCTTTTTAAATGAATAGCTAACAATAAATTTAAAAAGGACGAAAAATGAAAAACTTACTAAAATCTTCTCTACTTACTTTGGCGGGCTTAGCCCTTTTAACTAACGCAAACGCAAAAACCATCCAAGAAGGCGTCTTAAAGGTTGCGACCGAAGGCACGTATTCGCCGTATTCTTTCCACGACGAAAAGGGCGAACTAACCGGCTACGACGTAGATATCGCAAAAGCCGTCGCCGATAAACTAGGGCTTAAAATCGAATTCGTCGAAGCTCCGTGGGACGCGATGCTAGCGGCTTTTGACGCGGGCAAAGCAGACGTGGTGTTTAACCAAGTAAGCATTACCGACGAGCGAAAGAAAAAATACGAATTTAGCGAGCCTTATACCGTTCCTCGCGCGGTTTTGATAACTCACAAAGATACGCAAGACATCAAAGGCTTTGACGATCTAAAAGGCAAGAAAAGCGCGCATTCGGCCACTAGCAACTGGGCGCAGATAGCAGAAAAGCACGGCGCGCAGGTCGTAGTCGTAGACGGCTTTAGCAAGGGCGTAGAGTTAATCGCCCAAAAGCGCGCGGACGCTACAATAAACGACGACGTGACCTTTCTTGATTACGTCAAGCAAAGGCCTAACGCGCCTATCAAGGTCGTATTTACCGGAGAGGCGATACCTACCGCTGCGCTCGCGCACAAGGATAATGCCGAGCTAATCGCGCAGATAAATAAGGCTCTTGGCGAACTAAAATCTAGCGGTAAACTAAAAGAAATCTCCGAAAAATATTTCGGTAAAAATATCTCCGAATGATAAATTTTGGCGCGAAGCGGCCCTGCCCTAAAATTCGCGCCCGAGCAAATCCAAAAAAAGGAAAAATATGAAAATCTCAAATTTATTTAAAGCCGTGGCGATTTTGGCTTTGGGGCTAAATTTGCACGCTAAAACGATCAAAGAAGGCGTGCTAACCGTCGCCACCGAGGGCACTTACGCGCCGTTTTCGTTCTATGACGAAAAAGGCGAGCTAACCGGCTACGATGTGGACGTCGCAAGAGCCGTGGCCAAGAAGCTAAATTTAAAAATCGAATTTTTAACCGCGCCTTGGGACGCGATGCTAGCGGCGTTTGACGCGGGCAAGGCAGACGCGGTGTTTAACCAAGTAAGCATCACCGAGGAGCGAAAGAAAAAATACGAACTTAGCGAGCCGTATACCGTTACTTACGGCGCGATCATCGTTCGTAAGGACAACGACTCGATAAAAAGCTTCGCCGACTTAAACGGTAAGAAAAATGCCGACTCGGCTACTAGCAACTGGGCTAAAGTCGCCGCTAGCTACGGCGCTCAAAACGTCACGGTCGATAGCTTTGCTAAAAGTATGGAGCTGCTAATCGCAGGCCGCGTAGATAGCGTGTTGCGCGATAATATCGTGTTTTTGGACTTTACGAAGAACCAGCCCGCCGCTCCGGTTAAAATCGCCGCCGTCGGAAACGAAAAAGACTACATCGGCGTAGCCGTGCAAAAGGGCAACGCCGAGCTAACCGAGCGGATAAACAAAGCCCTAGCCGAGCTAAAGGCCGAGGGCAAGCTAAAAGAAATCTCGCAAAAGTATTTCGGCAAGGACGTTTCGGAGTAAATTTGCTAGGTCAAATTTAGCAAATTTTAAACGGATTTGCACGCTCGTTTACGCTAGCGGCGATGGCTTATTTGTGGGTTTGCTTGCAGGCTAGATTTAAAAGCCGTAAAATTTAGCCGCGAATTTTAAATTTAGCAAAAAACGCCGTTTGCAAAACTAAACGGCAAATTCGGGCAAATCCTGCAAGCGAAATTTAACGGCTCAAAGGCTCGCGACGAGTAAATTTAAGCCTAAATTCGGTGCGAAAAACGGAGGTAAATTTGGACACGGAACGCATAAACCGCATAATCGAGCTTGTCTCAAGCTCGCTGCTGCCGATGCTAGAAGCCCTAGCTAAGGTCACGATACCGCTCACGCTTGCGTCTTTTGCCTGCGGGCTGATTATCGCCGTGATAACCGCTATCGCGCGCCTTTCAAACGTGAAAATTTTACGATGGACGTTTGGCGGCTACGTTTGGATATTTCGCGGCACGCCGCTTTTAGTGCAGCTTTTTATCGTATTTTTCGGACTTCCTTCCATCGGCGTTACGCTTGATACGTGGAGCGCGGCGATCATCGCTTTTAGCCTAAACGTCGGCGCCTACGCGTCCGAGTCGGTGAGAGCGGCGATCCTATCGGTGCCTAAGGGGCAGTGGGAGGCGGCGACCTCGCTAGGTATGACGCACGCGCAAATTTTACGCCGTATCATCGCGCCTCAGGCCGTACGTATATCGCTGCCGCCGCTATCAAATACCTTCATCGGGCTAGTTAAAGACACCTCGCTAGCCGCTTCCATAACGATGGTGGATATGTTTATGGTCGCCCAGCGCATAGCCGCTCGCACCTACGAGCCGCTGCTGCTTTACGTGCTGGCCGCGCTCATTTATTTGGTCGTTTGCACGCTGCTTACCTTTTTGCAAGGAAAGCTAGAAAAACGAACTTCAAGGTACGTGTGATGGCGATAAAATTTAAAAATTTAACCAAAAGTTTCGGCGAACAAAAGGTGCTAGAGGGCATCGATCTAGAGATCGCAGATGCGCAAACTACGGTGATCGTTGGGTCTTCTGGATCCGGTAAATCAACTCTGCTTCGCTGCATAAATTTACTCGAAATCCCCGAGGAAGGCGAACTGGAGCTAGACGGCGAGAAGATAAAATTCGGCGGCAAAATTTCGCCAAAAGAGCTACTGCCTTTTCGCAGACGAACGGGGATGGTGTTTCAGGGGTTTCATCTCTTTCCGCATTTAACGGTTTTGCAAAACGTGATCGAAGGGCCGACGCAGGTACTGGGCGTTGAAAAGAAAACGGCGATAAATAAAGCCCTCGAGCTACTGGGCAAGGTTGGCATGGCAGACAAGCAAAACGCCTATCCAAACAGACTCTCTGGCGGTCAGAGCCAGCGCGTGGCGATAGCTAGAGCGCTAGCGATGGATCCGTCGTTTTTGCTGCTAGACGAGCCAACTAGCGCGCTAGATCCGGAGCTAGAAGCTGAGGTGCTAAAAGTCGTCATAGCCCTAGCTAGAGAGAAAAAATCCCTCGTCATCGTCACGCATAATATGAATTTCGCTCGCAAAGTCGCGGATAGGATTTTGTTTTTGGACAAAGGAAAGATCGCGTTTGACGGCGATGCGGAGAGATTTTTTGCTAGCCGAAACGAGCGTATAATGAGCTTTATCTCGGCGATGGATATAAGATTTTTGAAATTTTAGCAATAAATTTAAGGAGAGAAAATGAAACTAGACACGCTAATCGTAAAAGGCATCGAGGCCAAGCATAACCCTTTTGGAGCCGTCGTGCCGCCCGTTTATCTGGCGACGACATTCGTGCAAGAGGGGCTAGACGGCTTTGGCGAGTTTGCCTACTCGCGCGGCGCAAATCCGACCAAACAGGCGTTTGACGAGCTTTTTGCTAAGGTAGAGGGCAGCAAATACGCTTTTAGCTTCGGCTCGGGAATGGCGGCGACGGCAGCGGCTTTTAGCCTGTTAAAAACGGGCGATAAGGTGCTGCTAAACAACAACGTCTACGGCGGCACTTTCCGCTACGTTAGCAACGTCTTTGCATCGCAGGGCATAAGCTACGAGGCGGTGGACGATTTAAATTTACTAGAGGAAAAAGATATCGCAAAGGACGTGAGAGCGATATTTATCGAGACGCCCTCAAATCCGCTGCTACGCGTAACCGACATCCACCGTATCGCAGACATCGCGCACAAAAGAGGCATCTTGGTGATCGCCGATAATACCTTTTTAACGCCTTATTATCAAAAGCTTTTTGATTTTGGCGTAGATATCGTCGTTTATAGCGCGACGAAATACATCGGCGGACACGCAGACGTGATCGCCGGTATCGTCACGGTAAACGACGACGCGTTAGCCGAAAAGATAAAATTTGCCAGAAATACCTTTGGCGGCATAATCAGCCCGATGGACGCTTATTATCTGATAAGAGGCCTTAAAACCCTTAGCGTGCGCTTTGATCGCCAGACACAAAATACGCATAAAATCATCGAATTTTTAAAATCGCACGAAGCGGTAGACGCGGTGCACTACGCGGGATCGCACTCGCAGCTAGAAAAGCAGATCCAAGCCCGCCAAGCAAGCGATATCGGCGCGGTTATATCGCTGGAGCTAAACGAAAAATACGACTATAAAATTTTTGCTAAATCTCTAGAGTTTTTCGATCTAGCAGTGAGTCTTGGCGGCGTGGAGAGCCTCATCTGCCAGCCCGCGTCCATGACGCACGAATCATACCCTAAAGAGCTGCAAGACAAAATCGGCATAAAGCCTAATCTGCTGCGCCTTGCTATCGGCGTAGAAAACGCGGACGACCTAATCGCCGACCTGGCTCAGGCGATAAAAAAGGCTAAAATTTAACCTCGCTTGCCTCCTTGGCGATTTTATCGCTCGGGCTAAATTTATCAAATTTAGCCTTGGCTAGGTGGGTAAAATGTGCGCGCCTAGCTCGCTAAAGCGGCACCCGGCGCCAAGGCGGGCGAATTTATAAATTATCGTCAAATCAGTTCGTGGCTATTTTGCTTTAAACAAACTAGCAAAAACCCCGACGCCTAAAACTCCTAAGATAACCCACAAACTAGCCTGCGCCGAAATCTCAAATCCATGATGAAAGATATGCGCGGAAGCGTTTAGGTTGGGAGATTTTCAAATTTTAGCGATTTAATTTGAGCTGATGCCGTTTGGGAGACTGGGTTTAATTGAGCCGAGTAAAATCAAAATTTGGCGCTAATTTTGCACGCCTAATTTATAAGATACGGCTCAAAAACGCAAGGCTAAATTTGACTTCGCAACACCGAGGCAAAGCAGGTTCACTCCGCCTCGGGGCGCGTATTTAGCGCAGCTCAAAACGGCTTATACACCATCATCCAGATGATGATAACCATCGCGATGGTCGGCACTTCGTTATAAGCGCGAAAGAACATACCGCTTTTCTTACAGCGTTTCTCGCGCAGCTGCACCATATAGCGGCCAAGATCCAGATGAAACGCCGCGAGGATGACGACGACGGTGAGCTTGACGTGTATGTAGCCGCTGCGTAAAAGCTCGGGCATCGCGACGATGATCAAAATGCCCGTCAAAAACGTGCCGATCAGCGCAACCCAGCCGATGTAGTGGTACATCTTGTACTCCTGCACCTCGACGACGCGTACGAAATCCGGCTTGTCCATATTTTCCGCGTGATAGACGTAGAGGCGCGGCTGATAGAACAAAAACGCCATCCACGAGATGAAACACAGGTAGTGGAAATACTTGATGAGGTTGTAATACTCTGCCATTTTTCTCCTTTTAATTTTTATTTTAGCGGCTCGTCTTTTTGCCCTATACTTCGTTACTTTTAAATTTGGCTCGGTCAT
>CAUQCZ010000064.1:0-6059 GCA_963516335.1 uncultured Campylobacter sp.
AAATTTAAGCATATTTATAGCTTTGAGCCCGACGAGCGAAATTTTAAAATTTTAAGCAAATTCGTAAGCAAACTACCGCAAGAAATAAAAGAAAAAATCACCCCGATAAAGGCCGGCGTCCATCACGAAAACGCGACTTTTTATATGCAAGGCGAGGGTTTGGGAGCGACTTTAAGCGCCGAAATTTCGGAGCAAAAGATCGACGTAGCCGCGATTAGCGACGCTATAAACCATATCCCGACCTTTATCAAAATGGACGTGCAGACGTTTGAAACGTACGCGTTGCTAGGCGCTATGGATGATATAATAAGCCATAAACCAAAGCTTGCCATTTGCATTTATCATAAATTTAGCGACTTGTGGGATATACCGCTGCTTTTGAAGCTATGGATACCGGACTGCGAGCTTTTTATGCGCCACTACGAATGCACGCAGGAAGAGACGGTGATTTACGCCTTGCCCGAAGCAAAGTGAATTTAGCCGGGCAGCGCGGCGTCGTTTAAATTTTTAGCTAGGCAAACGCCAAATTTGCTTAGCTTTTCGTTCTTATTTTCTTAAATCTTTGCGTAAATTCGGTCTTTTGCACGACGTTTACTTTAACGGGGATTTTAAAATTATCTAGTTTATCTTTGCAAAATTTTCTAACTAAAATTTTGATACCGTTTGCATCGACGCCCGGCTTTAAAACCACGTCGCAGCAGACGCTTTGATTCGTGATGGCGTTTTTTTCCGCGTAAACTAGGCAGTCTTGTATCTCCTTCATCTCAAGTAGTACCGACTCCACCTCGCACGGAAGCACCTTTTGTCCGCCCACGTTTATGATCTCTTTGCTTCTGCCGATGATTTTTATAAAGCCGTCCTCGCTTTGCTGCGCTAAATCGCCCGTTTTAAACCAGCCGTCATCGGTAAAGCTATCCATTTGTGCATTTAGATAGCCTAAAATTCGCGTTTTGCTTTTTAGCCACAGCTCGCCGTCTACGATTTTATACTCCAAATTTTCATCGTCTATTTTCATAAAGGTAGAATCGGACGATTTTGACGACGTGGACGCGATGCCAGTCTCGCTGGTGCCGAAAGTCTGCAAAAATTTAACTTTGGCAAACGCCGATTTTAGCCTATTTAAAAGCCCCTCCGGCATCGTCTCCGTGCCGTAGGTTATCATCCTTAGCGAGCTTAGATCGTATTTTTCGTAAGATTTGCCGATAAGAATCAGATTTAAAAACGTAGGGCTTGCGGGCAAAACGGCTATTTTATACTCGTTAATTAGCTTGCAGACGTCATCGGCGTTTCTGTTTTGAGGGATTATCATCGTAGCGCCCGCCGATAAGATATTTAACATCGTATTTATGCCGCCGATATGATCAAACATCAAAAAAACGAGCATATTCATCCGCTTTTGTTTTTTATTTTTATAAAGATCTATCAGCGCATCTAAATCGTGTATCATCGCTTTTGGCTTACCCGTGCTACCGCTTGAAAATAGCGTGAGGCCGGCTCGTCCGCTCTTTTTTAAATTCGATAAAATTTGATGCGTTCCGCTAGGATTTAGCTCTTTTATGTTAAACCCTCGGCCGCAAATTTCGATCGCTTTATCGCAAAAAGACTCTTTTAGTTTTAAATTTATCTCTTCTTGCGCGTTTGAGATTATGGGCGCGATTATGTTTTTATTTTCGTATAGAGCGAAAAAAAGCGCGACGCTCTCAAACGAATAATCGCTCAAAATCGCGACTACTTCGCCGCTTTTGATCTCGTTTTTTATAAAATTTAGAGTCTCTTTTATTTTTAGATAAAGTTCCGCGTAGCTATATTTTTTATCTTTATGGATTATCGCCGTTTGGCTACCGTCTTTAAATTTCTCGATTATCTCTCGCATCAGTTATGAACTCCGCCTAAATATAAAATTTGCCCCGTGATAAAGTCGCTTTTTTCGTCGATGAAAAAATCTACCGCATTTTTTATATCGCCGAAATTCCCGAATCTCTTTATAGCTTGTCTTTCAAGAAGCGCGTTTATCTTGTCCTGCGGTACGGCCTTTATTAGGTCGGTTTTTATCGGCGTAGGGCCTAGCGCGTTTACGGTTATGTTAAATGGCGCTAGCTCTTTTGACAGCGTTTGGGTTAAATTTTCTATCGCGCTTTTGCTGGCGGCGTAGATCGCCTCTCCTTCTAGTCTTAGCGCGCTTGCGACGGTGGTATAATTTACGATACGGCCGTATTTTTGCTTCATCATGACCTTGCCGACTTCCCTGCTAAATAAAAACGTACCGAAAAAATTCGTTTCAAATACCTTTTTGACGCTATCAAAGGGCGTGGTTAAGAAGTGGTTCATGGAGGCGATGCCGGCATTGTTTATAAGCGCGTCTATCCTGCCGAATTCCCGTTTAACCTCTCTTATCATCGCTACGACCGCGATTTCGTCGCTTACGTCGAGACTAAAATGTCTGTAATTTTCGTGCGCGATTTTGCTTTGGCTCCTAGCGCAGCCCGCGACTAAATAGCCCTCCTGTAAATATCGCTCGCAAAGCCCTTTTCCGATGCCTTTTGAGGTGCCCGTTACGATTATCGCCTTAGCCATTTTGTTCTTCTAAAAGATTTTGAATATAATTAGCCAGCGTCTCCACGCTTCTAAACGGCGAGGTTTTTTGACTCATCGCTCTTTCATCGGCGAGTACGATGCTTTTGCCAAAATTTTGATAAATTTTATCCTCCAAATCGCTCACTATATAGACGAGCCCTAAACTATCTAACGCGCTGGAAGAGCCGTAAAGCCTAGTATCTATCGTAGGGTTTTGCAGCTCTTTGCTTTGCAGCTCTTGGTTGTATTCTTTGAGCGAATCGATGATTAAAGTTCGTATGGTTTGCAAATTCATTCGTCGTCCTTTATAAAGATATAGTTTTTTAGGCCGTCTGGTTTATATCCGAGCGCGGAATTTAGCCTAACGGCTTCTTTGTTCTCGTCGTTTATCCAGGTGTAAAAAGTCTGAGCCTCTTGCATTTGCTTTGGAGCCGAGGCTAGCGCAAAGCCGATAAGGCCGTTGTGAATCTCTTTTTTTACGCAATTTAGCCTAAAATAGCAAATTTTTTCTTTTATTTCAAATATCGCCGCTCCGGCTATCGCGCGCTCTTGCTTGATAACAAAAACTAGGCCCTTTGCGATTAGTTCAGATAGCTCTTCAAGGCTCGGTAAATAATCGCTAAGCGGATCGAAAGTCTCGCTAATAAGCTCAAAAATTTCGCTTGCGTCGCTTAGATCCGCCGGTAAAACGTTGCTAAAGCTTCTGTTTTTTTTAACGGATCTATAACGAGAATAAATTTTATACGGCTTAAATTTTACGCCTCTTAAAAAATCGCCTGCAACGGCGTTTTTCGAGACGATTTCGGCTACGACGGGCTCGTTTATCAGCCTAAAAAACTCGTCTAAATTTGCTAAATTTTCAAGCTTATCGACCAAATAGTAAAATTTATAAAATTCGCCGTGTTTTACGAGTAAAAAACAGCACTCTGCGCGTACTAAAATTTTAGCGTTTTTTAGCGTTTCGTTAAATTCGTCGAAATTTACGAAAAAATTCGTAAATTTCGGACGATTTTTAAAAATTTCCGTCGCTTTTTGCCGCGCGTTTAGTTTGTCGCCCAGGATAAATCTCTCGCCGTGTCCGGGGCAAACGCGCAAAAACGGATCTAGCGAGCGAAAGTACGGCATAGAAATTTTATCGTATGTGGCTTTTGCCTTCGCGCCGCCTAGAAACGACGTATCTACGGCCTCAAACAAGCTATCGCCCGAAAACAGCAGCCCTCCTAGCTTCACGCAGCAGCTGCCCTCGGAGTGTCCTGGCGTATGAACGAACGTAAGCGTATGCCCCAGCCACGAAAGCTCGTAATTTTCGTCAAATTCGGTATCGGCCTTTTGTGCGCTAAATTCCGGCGTTTCGCGCGTTTTTTTAATCTTCATAACGTCGTAAATCATATCGCTAAATCTCGATAAATTTTTGCTCGGGTTTGCGATATTTTCGCTTGCTTTGCGTTGCGCGATTACTTTGGCGCCGTAGCGGCTTTTTAGCTCGTTTAGCGCTAAGACGTGATCAAAATGCTCGTGCGTTATAACGATAAAATCAAGCTTCTTGCCGCGCAAAGCGTCCGCAATCTGCGTAAAATCGGCCGGGTCTATGACGATAGCGCGCTCGCCGCAGGTTATTACGTAGGAGTTAGCCCCCAGATCGCCGCCTTTGCAAATTTTTAATTCAACTTCGTTCATTTTCAAATCCGTCTAAAATTTTCGCTATTTTCGCTAGCGCGTCGCCGCTTATTTTGAGGTAGGCGTTTTCGCAAATTTCATTTACGCTTGCTAAATTTAAATTTAATAAATTTTCGTAGGCGTTTTTAATATCGCCTAAATTATTTATCATTTTAAGCTCCGCAAAACTTCTTACTACGTAGGCTAGGTAGCTCCACTCCACGCCGCAAACGGGCGTACCTAGCGTCATCGCCTCGTATGCGCTCATGCCGCCTAACGTGACTAAGGCGTCGTGATTTAAGATTAGGTCTATCAAATTTGCGGGGCTGTCGATAAAGCTTAAATTCGGTTTTTTAACGCTTTTTATCCTCGCCTTTCGCTCATCGCTCATCGCAGGCCCCAAAACTAGCGTATAAAGGCGACCGTCGTTTGCGATTACGTTTGCAAAATACTCGCTAAACATCGCGGGATCGGCGCCTCCAAAAGATAGCAAGATATTTTTTAGCCGCGTCTTGGGCGTAAATTTAGCGCGCCTTTTTACTACGTCGCTGCCCACGATGTAGTAACCAAACGAACGAAAAACCTCGAAATTTCCGCTTGCGGCGGGGTAGTCAAACTCATCCATTATAAATAGCGCGTCCGGCTCAAAGCCGTATTCTAAGGTATTAAAACTTACGATTTTGCGCGCGCCAGCGTTTCGCGCGATATCGCTTAAATTTTTATCCGCATCGAGCAAATCGTTAATATAAATTTGCGGTTTTAGTCGGCAAATCAGCTCCTTTGAATGCTCCAAATTTTCGCTTCTAATCGCGTTTTGGCTAAATCTGGAAAATAGCTTCTCGTCGCACTCGAAAATCGCTTTTACGTCGCGGCTCGGAGCTAGAAATTTTACTAGTTCGTAGCACCTTGCGAGGTTGCCGATACCGATTTTTTCGTTGCCGCGCGCGTGGAGCAGGATCAAACTCTACAACCTTGCGGAGCGTCAAAGCTCTTTAAAACCTCAAAAAGAGCGTCCGCGACGAAATTTGCGTCCTCTAGGCTCATGCACTGATGGCACGGGATGCTAAGCTCGGCGGCGTAAAAATCCTCGGCGCTAGGAACCCGGATATCGCCGTAGCGCTCGCGGTAAAAGCTAAATTTATAAGTCGGCTTATAGTGCACCTGCACGCCGATGCCGCGCACGTGAAGGGCGGCAAATATGTCCTCTTTGGCGCACCAAAACTGGCGAAATAGCAAGATAGGGTAGAGGTGGCGCGAACTAACGACGTCGCTAGGTAGCTTGATCACGCTAAAATACGGGTTTTTCTCAAATTTTTCGTCGTAAAATTTAGCGATTTTCTCGCGCGCCGCGATGGTTTCGTCTAGTCTTTTTAACTGATTTAGCCCTAGCGCGCAGGCGACGTCTGGCAAGCGGTAGTTGTATCCGAGTAAGCTCATATCGCTGTCCCAAAGGCGTTTTTTAGCTATGCCGTGCGAACGGTAAAGACGTGCCAGTCTCGCGATCTCGTCGTCGTTAGTCGCTAGCGCGCCGCCCTCAAAGGTCGTTAGCGGCTTAACGGGGTGAAAGCTAAAAATACTAACGTCCGCTTTTGCGCCGACTTTTACGCCGCTTAGCCTGCTGCCCAGCGCGTGCGAAGCGTCGTCAAGCACCTTTATGCCGCGCCCCTTGGCTAGTTTTAAGATAGCGCCCAAATTTACGGGATTGCCGCCGAAATCAACCGCGGTTATGACTTTCGTTTTAGGCGTGATGAGGCTTTCAAGCGCGTTTTCGTCGATATTTCCGTCAAATTTAACGGGCGCAAATTTAACCTCCGCTCCCGCCATTAGCG
>CAUQCZ010000065.1:0-6048 GCA_963516335.1 uncultured Campylobacter sp.
GCATCAAAGCCACGCGCGCATGCATAAACGCGATCCTGGACGGCAGTATCAAAAAATGCGAATTTGAAAATTTTGGTATTTTTAACCTCGCGATCCCAAAAGAGCTAGCAGGCGTCGAGACGAAGCTGCTAAATCCGATCAACACGTGGGAGAACAAGGACGAATACATCGCGACTCGCGATAAACTAGCGGGTATGTTTGAGGCGAATTTCAAACGCTACGAGGACGTAAAAGAGGGCGTAGAATACGCAAAAGCAGGCCCTAAGGCTTAAATTTAAAGGGCGCGGGCTTGAAATTTTACTCTGTAAAACGCGGGCTTAAATTTAGCCTTTTAGCCTGCGCCTTTTTTCTTTCTGGCTGCGATATTTTGGGCGGGCAGGGTAAAGACTCTGCGCTAAAGTCCGCCAAGCAGCCCGAGTTTTCTTTTGTTCCCGACTCCGACGCGGTCGCGTATCTAAACGAGTACCGCCGAGGCTCCGGACTCTCCAGCCTAAGACAAAATCAAATTTTAAGCCAAGCCGCCAAAAATCATGCCGACTATAGCGCCCAAAACGAATACATGGGGCACGATGAGACGGCCGGACGGGCTAAATTTAGCGGCGCGGACCCCGTTAGTAGAGCTATCGCAGCCGGATATAAGTCGCGACATATTCTTGAAAATATCGCTTATAAAAATGACTTCAAAGAGGCGGTGGACGGGCTATTTTCGGCGATTTATCACCGATTTGCGTTTTTAAATTTGAGCGTCGACGAGGTCGGCTACGCGCTTGCGTCCAAGGATAAATTTAACGCCTTCGTCTTTGAGATGGGCAACTCGCGCCTTAACGCTTTTTGCGCTAGGGGTGCGAGCGATACGGGCGCGGGGCGGTTTTATACCAACGTCTGCGCCGATAAAAATCTAAAAATAAAAGACGACAAATTTGATAATTTTACCGGCTCTAGCAAGCCTTTCGTCAAATTTCCCGGCTCTACTGCCGTGACGCCATACTTTAGCGGCGAGATTCCAGACCCATTCCCCGAGTGCAAGATCACGGCAAATCCCGTTAGCATCGAGTTTAACGCAAATGCGGGCGAGATAAAATTTAAGGATTTTGAGATATTTAAAGACGGCAAAAAACTTCAAAATTTGCACGTCATCACGAGTAAAAACGACGTAAATTCTAAATTTAGCAAAGGGCAGTTTGCGGCTTTTGCGCGCGAGGTTTTTGATTTCGGCGCGCAGTACGAGGCTGTTTTTAGCTACGAGCAAGCAAACGCCCAAAACGCAGGTGCGCAGCTAAAGCAGATAAAATGGAGCTTTAAAACCAAAACCCCGCAAAATCCATATTTCGACGCGCGCGACGGCGACGTGCTGGGTGTGGATGCGGGTAAGACCTATGAGATATTTTTCCGCCCTAAAGACTGCAACGACCTCATGACGCGCTATGTTTATAGGGTCTCCGGTTTTGCCGAAGCGCAAATAAAACAAAGCGGCACAAATACGCTAAGCGTGAAGCTAAAAGGCCTAGCGGGCGATACGCTAAGCGTAACGGCGGGTAGCACTAGCGTCAAGATGCGGCTCAAAACCAGCTCGCCTGAAGCCCTGCGCGAAAGGAGGGCGTTTTACGTGAAGGCGGGGCTGATGATCGCCGGCGTGATCGTGATTTTTGCGCTGATTGGCAGAAGGATGAGGCGGTAGGATTAACTATAGCTTAGCGTAATCTTAATAAACTTCGTAATTTTTACGGCGATTAATTAAATCGCGGCTCTATATCGGCTATTTTCGGCTAATTTTGGAAAAATAGCAAAATATGCCACGGCGTTTACGATAAGCCGACCTTGCGAATGCGGCAAAAATGGACGCAAATCAAACCAGGCGGCTATGATCTGGGATTAGCTTCAGTAAGCGGTAGGTGAGCCGCGGATACGAAATCGGCTAGTAAACAATATAATTTGAAAATCAAGATTTGCGTAAAAACACGCTACGGCAAACTAAAGGCGACAAACGGCATGCGCGAGGCGAATTTCGCCGTAAAACTATGTGCGGGTATTTTGGTTTTGATAAAGTCAGTCTATGTGCATTTAAAAATAATTAAATCTATGAATATACCGATACGAATTTTTTATTTTTAAAACTCGAATTTACGCGGTCGTTTTAAAAATATTCAAGTATCTACTGTTTAAATATCAAAGAAAATAGCTGAGTCCATTAGCAATAACTTTACTTTTTGTTGCTTCTAGATTAATGCGAGTTCTTGAGAATTTTATTAATTTGGGTGCTTACTTTTGACGTTTTAGCTACGCAGAATCGCTCTAGTATCGCGACGCTTTAGTGCTAAAATAACGAAGCGCCGATTAAAAGTAGAGTTAAAACGCGATTTATCTATTTTTAAAAATTTATTTTTTCGCGTTTTTTAATAAACTCTCGCTCGATCGTCTGGATGACGGCTTGCGGCGAGAGGTCTTTCATACAGGCGTGAGTTTTTAGCGGGCAGACGCGCTTCATGCAGGGCATACATTCTAGATTTAGGTGCAGGATGCGGGCGTTTTCGTTGCGCCACGGACAGGTCTGCGTAAATCTCGTCGGCCCAAAAAGCGCGATCGTAGGCGTCTTGTAGGCTGCTGCGATATGCATCGGGCCGCTGTCGTTCGTGACGAATATCCCGCCGCTTCGTCCGATGCCGCCGATATTTTCGCAAAGCCCCCTCACGCTCGTTTTGCCCGCTAGATTTTCGCAGTCAGCGCCGTTTTCGCGTAAAATTCGCTCTATCTGCTCGCACATATCCCGCTCGCCAGCGCCGCCGAAAATCATAATCTTAAACTTGTCTTTAAAATGCAGCGCTACCTGCGCGAAGTAGGCCGGATACCAGCGTTTGGCGCTTCCGTAGCTAGCGCCGGGATTTAGTCCGAGCACGGGCGCGTCAAATTTACGCGGCTCAAAATAAAGCTTTAGCTCGTCGTCCGCCCGTTTTAAATTTAACGCCGATTTGACGAATTTTAGGTATTTTTGCACCTGATGCGCGCCGTCTTTGCTCTTTTTAAATGCAAATTTTCTCTCCGCCCGCGCCCCGTAAAGTAAAACCTTACTCGCAAACGAGCTTCTAAAGCTAAACGCCGCGTCAAATTTACCGAGATTTCTAGCCTGCCAAAATAGCCGCCAGAGCCTAAATTTAGCCTTTTTGCTGCTATCAACGATGACGCGTTCGCAGTTTGGATGAGCTTTAAAAAGCTCGCACGCCGCAAACGAGCCGAAAAATACGATTTTGACCGCTTCGCCCGCTAGGCTTTTCGAAATTTCGAGATTTTGATTTTCTTCGGCGGAAATTTTTAAGCAAGACTTAAAATTTTTAGCGGCTTGTTTGTTTTTTAGTTCCGAGTTTTTAAAAACTAACTCGCTAAATTTTTTTCCGTTTGGCGCCGATTTTTGCGCGCTTGCCGTCAAATTTACGCCGTCAAATTTATCGTTAAATTCGCCGCCTAAATTCGCCTCGTTGATAGCAAAAATTTCGTCGGTAAAAATTTGCCTTTCTTGCGTCACGGCGCCGAAATTTTGCGATAAAAAGCTAAAATTTCGCCCGCTCGCATCAGCCGAAAAAGCGCCCGCGCTATCTCCGCTTGCCAAATTTTCCCCGTCAAATTTGCCGTTTTCAAAAAAAAAGTCGCCGTCATCCGCATCGCCGTCGTTCGTCAAATTTTGCTCGCCTGATTCCCCCGCGCTTTTGTTTGCCGCGCCGGGTTTTGAATTGTCGGTAAAATCGCCCGCAACATCGTCCACACTCGCCGAGCTAAACCAGGGTTTGGCGTCTAAATTTCGACCATCAGGTTTAGCTTCGCTCAAAATTTTGCTTGCCGAGCCGCTAAATTTACGCGCCTGATTCCCCGCATCAAATGCCGCCGCGTGCTTTGCGATGGCCTCCACCGCGGCGCTTGCCATCACGGCGTCGCCCAGCCAGGTCGGCAGCTCAATCAAGATTCGCACGCACTATCTCCATCGTCGCATTCGCGTTTTTTTCGATGCTAAACTCGCTAGCAAGCGCCGTATTTCGCTCTTGCAGCACTGCTAGCCGCTCGTTATCGTTTAGGATTTCATCGATCAGAGCGCAGACGTCGTAGTCTTGCGGCGAGCTCATCACGAACTCCTCAGGTAGTATCTCCGCAGCGCCGTTTTGAGCGGTCGTGATAGCGACGCAGCCGTAGCTAAGCGCCTCTAAAACGACGTTTGAAAACGGCTCGTACGCCGTCGGAAACAAAAACATCTCGCTGCCTTCGTAAAATCTCGCCGTGCTTTTTTGCGCGCCCGTAAATACGGCGTTTAGGCCTAGTTCCTTGGCTAGATTTTTGTAGCGGGCGGCGTTTTTGTCGCGGCCCACGATCAGGCAGTTTACGCGGGTTTTGAGGCGAGCCGCGATACGTAAAAACTCGCTCGCGCCCTTGCGTTTAAAGCCGCTTCCCACAAACAGCAGCGTTGGCAAGTTAAAATCAAGCCCGAATTCCTCGCAAAGAGCGAGCTTTGCCGCGCCTTTTTGCACGCGAGTAGGCAAATTTACGCCGTTATAGACGACCGCGATCTTTTCAGGGGTGATGGCGTATGTCTCGCAAATTTGACGTTTTATGAAATTTGAGTTGGCGATGATTTTTTTGGCATTTTTAAAAGTGCGCTTTTCAAGGTATGGGATGACGAAATTTAGGGGGTTTACAAACCAAAACGGCTTGGTTTTCATATAGACTTTGTGTACGCCGTCGCCCGCGCGGTAGATGTCGGCGCAGGTGATGCGCTCTAAGCTAAAATAAATCTCGTCCGCGCCCTTTTGCCGCTTTGCTTGCGCGTTAAAAAGCAGGGCTTTGATCCACGAGCTTAGCTTTTTGCTGCCGTTAAATCCGCGCGTTTCGCACGCAACGCCCGAGTCTTTTAGAGCCTTAACGAGCCGCGAGAGATATCTCTGCGCCCCGCCGATAGCGCCCGGATCGAGCCTTAAAAATACTATTTTTTTCATGTTCGCCTTTTAAAATTTAGCGGTATTTTATAAGTTTTTTGATGAATTTTAGGTTATGCCAGACGTGCGAGGGATGAGGGCGTAAATAAGTATAAGCGTAAAATAGGTATAATCGCGCAAAAAAGGAAAATCGTGAAAATTTTGCTCGTTAGAAACGATAACATCGGCGATCTCATCTGCACGACGCCAGCGATAGAAGCGCTGCGAAAGGCTCATCCGCGCGCGCAGATTGATATCGTGGTAAATAGCCTAAACGCATGCGTCGTTCGCGGCAATCCATTCTTAAACAAAATCTATATATATACTAAACCAAAGCACGTAAAAGGAGCGGCGGCAAAGGTGCAGGCGTTTTGGGGAAAATGCAAAATTTTGCTTCAAATTCGCCACGAAAAATACGATGCGACGGTGATTTTTAGAAGCGCTTATTCGCCCTCTGCCGCGATATTTGCCAGCGCAGCCGCAGCTAAAACGACCGTAGGAGCGGCAAAACAAAACGAGGGCGGCTCATTAATAACGCATAAACTAAACTTTAATCCTCCGCCTCACGAAGTGCTGCTTTGTTGCGAGCTAGCTGCACCGCTGGGGGTGAAAATTGACGGGGAAAAGACGCTTTACGTGCCGAGCTTTAAAAGCGAAAAATTTAAGGATTTTGTATTTTTTCACGTCTCATCAAGGGTGGAGCAAAACCGTATGGACGAGGCTAAAATTTTACGGATTTTAGGATTTTTAAAGCAAAATTTTAGGCATGTCGCCGTTAGCGCCGAGGATGCAAAGCTAGGCCAAAAAGTAGCGCAAGATGCGGGCGTGGAGTTTGCCTCAACTGCGAGCCTAGATGAACTTGCAGGCTACATCTGGGCGGCTAAATTTGTCCTCACGCTTGACGGCGGCGTAGCGCATCTAGCTCCGGCGCTTGGCGTAAAAACGGTTCTGGTGCTTGGCAAAACGGACGCCGCTCGCTGGGCTCCGGTTTACGGCGGCGCGGAGTGCGCCTTGCTACAAAGTGCTAGCAAAAGGGCGCAGGACGTCGCGGACGAGGAAATCTTCGAGGCGGTCAAAAATATATGAAAAAAACGGA